>CAJODU010000217.1 GCA_905233325.1 uncultured Selenomonadaceae bacterium | reverse complement strand
TGAGGCTGTCGATTATGATACTGCTTATGAACAGGTCATTGAGGCTGCCGGCGGAAATGCTTAAAAGTGAGGTTTTTCGGTGCAAAAGACTTTCAGCGATTTAAAAATCAATCAAGATATATGTGAGCTGCTCAAAAAGCAAGGGATCATCAATCCGACGGCAGTGCAGGAGAAGTTAATCCCAACGATCAGAAGCGGCAAAGATGTAATAGTTCAATCAAAGACAGGTACAGGGAAGACTCTCGCTTTCTTGCTGCCGTTGATGGAGAAAATCAAAAAAATAGCCGTTACACAGGCTTTGATAGTTGCACCGACCAGAGAGCTTGCTCTTCAGATTTCAAAAGTTGCGGCTAATCTCGGCACGGTGATGAATATCGATAGCGTGATAATCTGCGGCGGGCAGGACTTTGAGCGTCAAAGGGACAAACTCAAGCACACTCCACAGTTGATAATCGGAACTCCGGGGCGACTTCTTGATCATTTAAGCCGCAAGGCTATTGATTTAAGCCACGTCAATAAGGTAGTCATTGATGAGGCTGACGAGATGTTGAAGCTCGGTTTCATTGAGGACGTTGAAACGCTCATAAAATCATCAGCTAACGATCTGCAGCTAATCCTCTGCTCCGCGACAATCCCCGAACGAATCCAAAGACTTGCCACTCAATTCATGGATAATCCGCAAACAATCTTTATTGAGCCTAAAGTTGTGACGCTGGACAATATCAAACAGTCTGTCATAAGAGTTAAAGAGAATGCCAAACTGGAAAAACTCTGCGAATTGCTCTTGCAATGATATTCTGTGCCAAGAAGGAGAAGACCTCGTGGCTTGCAATAGAACTTGCCCAAAGAGGCTGGGAGGTTGACGCTCTCAACGGTGACTTGACGCAGCAGCAACGCAACTTTGTCCTAAAAAAATTCCGTGAGGCTAAACTTCAGCTCCTAGTCTCCACTGATATTGCTGCACGCGGCTTGGATATTGAAGGTGTCACTCACGTCATCAGTTTTGATATTCCTCCGACGCCTGTCGACTATATTCATAGAATCGGTCGCACAGGTCGCGCAGGGCAGAGCGGCAGGGCTGTAACCTTCGTGACGGACAGCGAGATTGACAAATTGAGGGTAATTGAGAGCGGTATAAAAAAACAGCTCAACATTGAAAATAAACGGCAGGAAAATAAAAAGCCGCGTCGAATAAACGACATTAATAAAACCGATAAACAGGCGCCTGCAAAAAAGGCGACTAATGAGAGGAGCAAGTTAAATGATCGGAGTCAAAAACGTAGTAGCGATAGTGTGCGGCGGCGGTCCGGCACCGGGAATGAACGCAGTCATCAGCGGCGTGGTAAGTGAGGCTTATCGTCAGGGCTGGGATATTTTCGGCATTTATGACGGTTTCAGTCGTCTTGGTCGTGGCGAGAAGAACTATGTCCGTCTTGAACCTAATAACATTAGCAGAATCCACCAAACCGGCGGCTGCATTCTCAAGATGTCTCGCTTCAACCCGACTAAGAAGGAATCAGATCTTCGTATGGTTGTTGACACTCTTAGCGATATGGGCGTCACTCACCTCGTCACAATCGGCGGCGATGATACCGCTCACAGCTCATTCACCGTGTCTGAATACGCCAAGAAGATGGGCAGAATGATTAATGTCGTCCACGTTCCAAAGACCATTGATAACGATCTGCCGCTGCCTGAGGGTATTCCTACTTTCGGCTTTGAGACTGCAAGAGCATTTGCTACAACTGAAATTCAAAACCTCATGGAAGATGCAAAGACCTCTAATAATCGTTGGTACTTCACCATTGCTATGGGTCGTACTGCCGGTCACCTTGCACTTGGTATGGGTCGTTCTGCCGGTGCTGCCTGCACAATCATTCCTGAGGAGTTCCCGCAGGATAAAATCAGACTTCAGCAGATTGTTGACATTATCACCGGATCAATCGTCAAGCGCCGTCTGATTGGCAAGAACTATGGCGTTGCTGTCATTGCTGAGGGTGTTATCG
>CAJODU010000216.1 GCA_905233325.1 uncultured Selenomonadaceae bacterium | reverse complement strand
TGAAGTGCCTGCAAAAGTTCTGGAATGCCGTCAATAGGCTTGAGATCGTAATTATCAAGAATCTCTTTAAAGTCAACTTTGATGTATTCGCAAGCCTCGGCAATCGGAATGTCAACACCGCGCTTCTTGGCAATATCTTTCAAAAATCCTTCTGACAGAATGCCGGTGTAGTGAGAAAGTTCCTCATCATTCGTCTCAATTCCGTATCGACTCAAAGTTTTGGCACGACCGGCAAAGTGGATTGGTTCACTGTCGACGAGTACACCGTCCATATCAAACAACATTGCTTTGAATTTTTTCATCGCTTGATCCTCCACAATAAAAATTTTTTATCGTGTTAGTAGTATAACATACTTTTTTGCAAAAGTCCTCAATTAAAGGCAATTTCACAAAAGTTACAATAACCCAACATATGTGACAATAAATGCCCAAAAATAAAGTTTTTAGCAGAAAATTGGCAAAAAATATAGAAAAATACTTGCAAAAATTGATCAAAATATTTATTATTGCAATCAAGAAAACGTGAACGAAAGAGAAAGACTGTCACATATGTGAAGGAGTGAATTTATATGGTGCCTGTTGAAAAACGTATTCTCATTAAAGTTGCAAATATGTATTACCTCGAAAATATGAAACAGAGTGACATTGCCAAAAAACTTGGAGTTGAGCGTACGACGATCAGCAAATATTTGAAACGTGCAATGGAGCAGGGCATCGTCAGTATTTCTATCAAGAATGACAATTACGAAGACCTTGAATCGGCAATGGAAAAGCGCTTCGGTCTCAAGGAAGTCTTCATCGTTCCCAAAGGTTACGACATTCAAGCTGTCAAGCAGAATATGGCGCGCGCCGGTCTTAATCTGCTGCGTCGAATCGTCGATAACGGTCAAGTCATTGGCATTGCTTGGGGTACAACAATTCGTGAGTTGACACGCTATGCAGAGCAAGAAAAGCTGCCAACACTGGATGCTGACTTCGTGCCTCTCGACGGTGGACCCGAAAATATCAACAGTGAGTTTCACGTCAATACCCTTTGTTATGAGCTTGCCCGCGCTTTTGGTGCCCGCAGTCATTACATCTATGCACCGGCGATCACCAGGACGGTTGAGATTCGCCAGGCGATCGTTCAAGATGTCAACTACGAGAAGATTTCTGCCTTTTGGGATAAGCTGGATATTGGAATCGTCGGTATCGCTTTGGTAGAGAAGGCATTGAAAGTCTCTACAAAACCGGTGCCGTTGGTGAGATTTGTTCAATATTCTTTGACATTAACGGTAAAGAAGTTCATACCGACTTTAGTGATAGAATCATTGCAGTTGATCTTGATAAACTTCGCAACCTCAAATATAGCATTGGAATGGCGACTTCACGCGAGAAGGTGCCGGCGATTATGGGTGCGCTCAGAGGACACATAATCAATGTACTGATAACTGATGAAATGACCGCCAAAATACTACTCAATGAGTAGGTTAATATATGAGCAACGTGAGGAGGTGAGATTATGCTGCTGTGGCTGGTAGTCGCTGCCGTTTCAGTATGGATTTTGCAAACCGTTCTGGGACTTTGGCAATTTAAGAAGTTTAGCAATCACGTTAGAGATTTACGCAGTTTTGGGAGAGTTGCAATCGGCAGGGCTAAGGGCGGTTTTATGTCCGGTGTTATAGTTCTGCTTGTCATTGACGACTATTGCAGGATTATCAAAGGTGAGATAATGGAAGGTCGCACGGTCTTTGCTGGTTTCAAAGAATTTAACGTCCTCAACGGATTGACGCTATTTGAACTCAGCGACGAACTTTGCAAGAGTCTCAACATCGGCTTTCGGAGATCTGTTGCGGTTATGAGCGCCAAGCAGGACTACGACAATTACCAGATAATGCAGGCTAACAGCAGTAATAGCAATGACGAATAAGGTAATCATTAATCATTATATTATTTAAGGAGTGATTTTTGTGGATGTAATGGTACAATTCGCTCAAGCCTTTATCGGGCTGTTCAACAAGGGCGGCGAGACATTGGCAGGCTGGGTGTCCGGCATTATTCCGACGCTGATTGTCCTCCTCGTTGCGATGAATGCGATCGTTAAGATGATCGGTACAGAGAGGATCGAGAAGTTTGCGGGAGTTTGTGCCGGCAATCCTATCACACGCTATATCGTCTTGCCGGTCATTGGTACATTCTTCTTCTGTAACCCGATGACGCTCTCACTCGGAAAGTTCCTGCCGGAGTTCTACAAGCCTTCCTACTACGCTGCGGCTTCCGGCTGCTGCCACACGGTTGCTGCCACACTCTCAACGGTCTGTTTCCTCATATCAATCCCGGTGAGTTGTTCGTCTTTCTCGGCATTGCAAACGGTATCACAACTCTTGGTTTCAGCACTGTTGATTTGGCACTTCGCTATTTGCTTATCGGTATCGTGATTAACTTCCTGCGCGGCTGGGTGACTGACTTCACGACTGCCTATGTCCAGAAGCAACAAGGTATCGAACTCAGCAAGCAACTCAAGAACGCTTAATTCAGTAGAGGTGATTTAAAATGGCTGATTATAGATCGGTAGTTATCAAGGCGGGCAGCGGCGGTTTCGGTGGTCCACTAACTATTGTGCCGAACGACAAGAAGAACAAAGTTGTCTGCATTACCGGCGGCGTGATGTCACCTGTTGCCCAACGCATTGCAGAAATGACAGGCTGCGAACTCGTTGACGGCTTCAAAACACGTGTACCTGACGATGAAATCGCTGTCGTCGTCATTGACTGCGGTGGTACTCTCCGCTGCGGTATCTATCCTCAGAAGAGAATCTTCACCGTCAACCTCAACCCGACAGGTCCAAGCGGTCCACTTGCCGACCACATCAAGGCTGACATCTACGTAAGTGCTGTTAAACCCGACAATGTTGAATTTGCTGAAGGTGTAGCAGCAACTCCAACGGCTTCAAGTGCTCCGGCAGCAAGCGGTGGCTACAAGTCAGTCGTCATTAAAGCCGGCAGCGGTGGTTTCGGTGGTCCGTTGACGATTGTGCCGGACGCCAAGAAGAATAAGGTTGTCAACATCACCGGCGGCGTCATGTCTCCTGTTGCGCAGAGACTTGCAGAGATGACCGGCTGCGAACTCGTTGACGGTTTTAAAACTCGCGTGCCTGATGATGAAATTGCAGTTGTCGTCATTGATTGCGGCGGTACACTTCGCTGCGGTATTTATCCTCAAAAGAGAATTTTTACTGTAAATCTTAATCCAACTGGTCCTAGTGGTCCTCTTGCTGATCATATAAAAGCAGATATTTACGTATCAGCG
>CAJODU010000215.1:1457-2060 GCA_905233325.1 uncultured Selenomonadaceae bacterium | reverse complement strand
TTGAGCCTTCAACAAAAACCAGCTCAAACTGCTTGGCAAGACCAATCACCGGCACATCACAGAGCGGACGAATAATTTCCAACGCAGAGTTAAGCTGACCAATACCACCGTCAATTACAATCAAGTCGGGAAGATTCTCACATTTGCCATAACGTCTTAAAGTAACCTCCTGCATTGAGAGAAAATCATCAGGCTTACCTTCAGTGGAGCGAATTTTAAAGCGTCTGTATGAGGATTTATCCGGAGAGCCGTCTTGAAAGACGACCATTGAGGCAACCGTCTCGGCACCTTGAATGTGAGATATATCAAAACATTCCATACGGCAAGGAGGTGTATTGAGAGCAAGGTGATTCTGGAGATCATAAACGTCACCAATATTATTGACTTTTTTGACTTCCTCAACTTCAAGCTTGGAATTTAGAATCATTTGCATTTCAGAGAGTTTTTTGACAGAAATGAGCAGATCTCTATATCTGGCAGCACTTTCAAAATCTGTCTTTTCGGCGGCATCGTTCATCTTTGCCGTGATGTTGACTTCCAATTCGTGAGTCTGACCATCAAGAAAGAGTGCGGCAGATTCGACAGTCTCACGATATTCATCAA
>CAJODU010000215.1:0-1388 GCA_905233325.1 uncultured Selenomonadaceae bacterium | reverse complement strand
AATATTTTACGCAGGAGCTTGAGGGATTGCTGCATTGCACCGACATTAGTATATGGGCCAAAATAACGGGAGCCGTCGTCAACAGGGCGGCGGATTATACAAATGCGAGGGTATCTCTCATTTGTGATTCTGATATAAGGGTACATTTTATCATCTTTGAGGCTGACATTATAACGCGGGCGGTATTTTTTGATTAAATTACATTCAAGGATCAAAGCCTCAAATTCAGTGTCGACGTTAATTATGTCGAAGTCGGCAGCATTTTTGACCATCGCACGGGTCTTGGGCGGGTGATCTGAATTATGAAAATATTGACTGACGCGGCTTTTGAGATTGACACTTTTGCCAACGTAAATGATATTGCCTTCATCATTCTTCATTAAATATACACCGGGACTCTCCGGCAGATTTTGCAGCTTTTCTTTGATTATATCTGTCATAAACTCACCTGCTTTTTGAATCAACTAAATAACAAAAAAGAGGAATTTATCTCCTCAAATTTATGCAATTAGTATTTTCGATTAAATATAGTGCCTCTTCCGGCAAAAGCTCCGGCAGTGCCGGTGAGATCATAAGCTCTTACAGTATTATTCTGTCGACGTGATTTATTGAGCCAAGCCCTTGCCTTGTACATTATCTGCATATCCAAAGGTTTTATTTGCTCAATCATTGTCTTGCACTCATCAGTATCACGAAAGTCATTTTCAGGCAAAGCCTTCATCATTTCTATCAATTTATCGCGTTGATTGACAAGCTCAAAGAAAGTATCTACATCACCTTTGTCGATAAATTTCAACAACTCATGTGTCAAAGTCAAATACTTGTGCCACAAGATCTCAGCTTGTTTCAAGACTTCCTCGCTGTCTTTTGCAACTTCCTCAGGCATAAGCATTACCGCCTTTGCCTTGATTTTTCTCCGCCCTTGCTTTCTTCATTGCCCCAACCCAAGCATCTCTAAGCTCCGTGATAATCTCTTTCGCTTCGTTAAGCGGTGCAGTATCGCTTTTCATATTGCCTTCAACAAGGCGGTCATAGACGTAATTGTAAAGCGGAAAAAGCTGGTGAGAAATTTCATAGTCCATATTCAGTGTAAGGCGAAATTCAGATATAATTCTCTGAGCTTTTTGCAAATTTGTATTTGCGTCCTCATATTTTTTGCCCTTGACAGCCTCAATACCTTCGCCGATAAATTTCAAACAGCCATTATAGAGCATCAAAGTGAGCTGCTCCGGCGTTGCCGTCAACACCTGCTGTCTTTTATACGCTTCTGCCGCATTTACCATAAAATACCTCTTTCTTTTGAGTGAATAGTGAATAGGTTATTAGGGAATAGTTTTCCTTCTTCGTTTTCTATTTCCTATTCTCTCGTCACCTATTTCCTCAAAATT
>CAJODU010000214.1 GCA_905233325.1 uncultured Selenomonadaceae bacterium | reverse complement strand
ACAGCGACAGTTCAAACGACACCAAAACAGCCTCCAAAAATACGTCCGACAATGTCAAATAATGCTTTTTATACCTCAAGCGATAGCGGCAAAATACTTCGGCGTTTCTGTAAACATTGCGGCACGGAGCTTGGCAAAACGGAAGAAATCCGTAACCATCACGATGCTTTGATAGATATTGTGTACAATCAGTACAAATTTTGCCCCAACTGCGGCATGGACAGTGATCCCAATATGCTGATAAAAGCAAAAGACAATAATGAATGGAAAATTTTGATAGGAGTGACCGCTCTCTCAGCTCCCATATGGATAATTATTATTACAAGTGAAAATACAACTATGCTGCTGATAATTTTAGGAATTATACTCATTGGCATTTTTCTTAGCCGAAATATTCATAAATGCCCAAGCTGTGGCATAATGCATGATGATAAAGAAAATTTCTGCCCAAACTGCGGACACGCTTTCGAGAAAGATTAGATTCAAAAGCAGCTTGACGACTGGTCAAAGGAGGAGCATTAATTTTATGGGCTGGTCAGTGATTTTCTTTTTTATGACACTTGCTCTTACTGCGTTATGTCTATATACTGTAATTTATAGTATTCGTGAATTGAGACGCTTTGGCGAATTGAAGGGTTATACAAAATTTATCATCGCCGGAGTATTCTGCATTATATTTATCTGCTATAATCCACCACATTGGGTAGATACCTTAGATTTAAATGATTCGGAAATCGTTACCGGCGTTTTGGAGTATCAAGACGGCAATTTTATATTGACTGGCAGCGGTGACGATTATCCTGATTGGGATTTCAGTTGCTGTGATAGTGTCTCAATGGTAAAACTTCACTGCAACGGCAAAGAGATCACCGTATGGCACAATAACCACGTAGTCTATCAAGTTGAAAAGGATGGCAAAATTCTTTATGGTATTACAAGAAATAACATAGGTATTGTTTTTCATAATTTGACATATATTATGCTGTATGTAATGATGTGTGCCTTTATAGTAGGAGTAGTGACGAATTTTGATTTACGCTTGAAAGAACTGCTTGAAGATGAGAAGAGGAGCAAATTTGAGGATAGATTCGTCACTGAAGAGAAAGTGAGACCTGTTAAGGACAGATCTGAACCGAAAGCGCTTAAACAGGTGATAAGGAATGCGAACAGCGACAGTTCAAACGACACCAAAACAGCCTCCAAAAATACGTCCGACAATGTCAAATAATGCTTTTTATACCTCAAGCGATAGCGGCAAAATACTTAGGCGTTTCTGTAAACATTGCGGCACGGAGCTTGGCGAAACGGAAGAAATCCGTGACTCTCACGGCAGTTTGACAGATATTGTATATCATCAGTACAAATTTTGCCCCAACTGCGGCATGGACAGTAATCCAAATATGTCGGTAAAAGCAAAAGAAGATGATACTGAAACTTATATAGCATTAATTGTTGTTATGTTTACTTTTGGTGCCGTACCGTTTGCATTGATGATTATAACTGTACCTACGATATTACTTGAATGTTTAGGTATTACAGTGGTCATTTTTGTTATAGTTTGGCTATTTAGTGAAAAATTCCATGATTGTCCGAGTTGCGGCAGATTGTATACAAAAGAACATTTTTGCCCAAATTGTGGAACGGAACTTAACAAAGATGAGTAATTTTTCTACTTATTATTATATTATATAGGAGTGGTTTTTATGTTGAAGTATACTTTTTACGGTCATGCCTGTTTCCTTCTCGATGACGGCGAATACAAAATCCTTGTTGATCCGTTCCTGAGCGGCAATCCTCAAGCGACAATCAGCCCGAAAGAAGTAGAGGCAAACTATATCCTCATTTCTCATGCCCACGATGATCATCTTGGTGATGCGCCGGAGATTGCGACGCGCCTCGACGCTGAAGTCGTTGCAATTCCTGAAGTATTGACGCTCTGCACCTCTCGCGTTGAAAAAGCTATCAAGGCTGCTCCTATGAATCTTGGAGGCACTTTGAATCTGCCTTTCGGTATGGTTAGAATGGTACCGGCACTTCATTCCAGCGGCGTTGAAGGCGGCATTGCTTGCGGATTTGTGATTAAAATTTTTGGCAAGACCATTTACTATTCCGGAGATACCGCTCTCTTCAGCGATATGAAGTTAATCGGTGAGCGCGATAAGATTGATTATGCAATTCTGCCAATCGGCGACAACTACACTATGGGCATTGAGGACGCGGCAAGAGCTGTGAGCCTTCTTGGAGCTAATAACGTCATTCCGCTTCACTATGGCACTTGGGGCGTGATCAATCAAAATCCCGAAGACTTTAGAAAATTAGTCACCGGCGCTGAAGTCTACGTAGTGAAACCGGGTCAAACCATTGAGCTTGCATAAGGAAAAGTTAATCGTCATTCTCGGTGCAACGGCAACAGGTAAGTCAGCACTAGCTCTGAAGATGGCTGAAGAATTGCAGACAGAGATAATCTCAGCCGACTTAATGATGGTCTACAAGAACTTCAACATAGGCACTGCCAAGCCATCATCGGAAGAACTCAAAAGAGTTAAACATCATCTTGTTGACATACTTGAGCCTGAGCAAAAGTACA
>CAJODU010000213.1 GCA_905233325.1 uncultured Selenomonadaceae bacterium | reverse complement strand
GCCGCAAAGAGTAAAACAGTGAAAATTGCAAGACAGGCACCTGTTGTCGGCAGCAAACTCGTTGAAAGTGGTGCAAGCGGCTCGACTGCCAAAGTATACTTCACAAAAAATATTGACGCGGATCATCTCATCAAGCTCTACAATCTCATTAACGATGAAATTTATGGAAAAGTTGCAATCAAGCTGCATACCGGCGAGGCACACGGACCAAATATTTTGCCGCGCGATATGGTGAAAAAATTCCAAGCGCAAATTCCAAATTCCAATATAGTCGAGACCAACACAATGTATCCAGGTGATAGAGACAGCACCGAAAAACATCGCGAAACACTCAAAATCAATGACTGGACGTTCTGCGACGTTGATATTATGGACGCTGACGGTGGAATCAGTCTGCCTGTAAGAAATTATATTCATCTGCCGGAAGTCTCAATGGGCAAAAATATCGTCAATTATGATTCAATGGTTGTTTTGACGCATTTCAAAGGTCACGCAAGTGGCGGCTTTGGCGGCTCACTCAAAAATATTGCGATTGGCTGTGCTGACGGAAAAATTGGCAAGCGTCAAGTCCACAACTTCAAAAAACAAACTCCTCCGACAGGTTCTGATTGGCACGACGGATCAATGGACGAGAGAGAAGCATTTATGGAGAATATGGCGGACAGCGGCAAGGCGACTTGTGACTTTTTCGGCAAACACATTGTATTTTTGAATGTGATGCGTCGCTTGAGCGTTGACTGTGACTGTGCCGGAACAAGTGCAAAAGAGCCGACAATGGCAGATATTGGAATTTGTGCCTCAACTGATATTTTGGCAGTTGACCAAGCGTGCTGTGACTTTGTGTATTCTGCAATCGACAGCGCAGATTTGAAAGAAAGAATTGAATCACGTCACGGTTTGCGTCAACTTTCAGCAATGGCGGAGCAAAAAATGGGCAATCCTCAATATGAGCTTATATCGGTAGATTGACGTGAAAAAATACTTACTGGCAACTTTGGTTGTAATAATGGCAGTTGGAATTTATTTTTTCAATTTGACTTCAGCAGAGGAGAAAAATCCAATGAGTGTACCATTGACTGATGAGCAGCAACTTAAAGATTTGTATAATGAAATGTGGCAGGCACTTCTGACAAAAGATATTGCAACTCTTGACAAAATACACGACGATGATTTTGTTTTGGTTCATATGACTGGAATGAATCAGCCGAAGTCTGAATATCTGGAATGTGTGCAAGACGGCAGATTGAGTTATTTTTCTGCGGAAGTTGAAAATATTTCAGTCGAAGTGAATGGAAATGAAGGAAAATTAATCGGACAATCGAGAGTAAATGCGGAAGTCGAAATACTTGGAGATTGCAGCTTGCCTTTGATGTTGAAAAAATTAATGGCAAATGGTTTTTAATGAGAGCAAAAGCCTCAACTTATTAAAAAATCGTCTCCGATGTAAAACGTCGGAGATTTTTTATTTGCAGGAAATTTGATTTTAACCTTGAAAATGGTTTTTGAGGTGATAATGTGAAATTCAAAGACGAAATTTTAAATCTCATAAAATCTGATGAAGAAAAAATAATAAATTTTTGCGCCGAATTAGTTCGCTGCAATACTGCAAGCTCGCACGGAGATACTCGTTCTGCGGCTAATCTTATTAAAACATTTTTTGAGGCTGAAGGTATTAAATATCAAGAAATTTCAGCCTGCAAGACAATGCCAAACATAATCTCAACAACCGAAATGGCGCAATCGGGCAAGCATTTAATGTTGAACGGTCATCTAGACGTGATGCCGGCAGGAAATGAGCCAGGCTGGACAGTTGCTCCATATAGCGGCACAATCAAAGATGGAAAAATTATCGGTCGAGGTACTTCTGATATGAAAGCTGGAGTTACCGCGATGATTTTCGCTTACAAGTATTTGCAAAGGTTAAAAAATGAATTAGTTTGACGCTGGTATCAGATGAGGAAACGGGCTGGGGACGTGGCACAGGCTTTTTATTTAATAAAATTCCTGAGCAGATTAACC
>CAJODU010000212.1 GCA_905233325.1 uncultured Selenomonadaceae bacterium | reverse complement strand
TAATCAAGTCCTGCATTGTAGCCGTAGTTGTCAGGCTTGTAAGACTTGCCCATAGTGGTAACATAGACACCACCGTCGAAAGTAACACCCAGATTGACATTGAACACCGAGTAAGCACATTCGTACTTCTCGACGAGCTCCAAGAGTTGGTCAAGCCTTTTTTTGTTCCTCGTCCTGAGAAGTCTAATCTCGTTGTCAACCTTGTAATTGTCATAGAACTTAATGCTCTCGTCTTGACGCCTTTGCCTATTTTCAAAGACCGTGACAATATACACAGTATCGCCCATTGCTTTAGCACCTCCAATCTCTATATTAAGCCTTAACGGCTCATTGCTACCCTCAACTAAAGCTAAAGCTGTTGAGGGCAGTATCAACCGTAAGGGTTTATCGCATTCGAGATCGTGCGTGTGCTTATGCCGGATTGTCTATTGCAACTACAGGTGCAAACCAGTCAATAAGCTGTTCGCGTCCTTTGTAGGTGAAGAAGTTCCCCTGTCTGACTTTGCCGTCATTGCAAAGTACATCTTTGACAACCATCAAGTCTCTGAAAATCGTCTCAGTATAAGGCTTGTACTTGCTCTTGCCGCTCATCGTGTTGATCCTGTAAATCCAGCGTTCGGCAATCAGCTTGTCTCTGACGTCCTTTTCAGTGATACCGAAGGTGCTTTTCAGCTCATTGCAGACATCGCGCCAAGAGATATTGTCGAACTTGTTGACAACGGCGTCGTAAGCAGTAGCCTTCGGCATAAGTGCGGCGACCTGCTCTTTGAGAGCATTAATCTTGTTGCTCGCAGCAATCAACGCCCTGGCAATAAGAATGTCATCAGTCTCCGGCTCCTTCGGTGCTTCGTACTTGCCTGTCTTGCGAATGCTGGGCAGGACTTCAGAAGTGACCCAGCGTTTGAACTCCTTGGCACTCTCCAACTTGGAACCGAGAATCAAGCTGTACAATCCCGATTCGTTGATGATAACTGTATCTTGCATTCCGCCAGGGGTGTAACGTTTCGTTACGCCCTTATCTTCCGCGTCAACGTGGTCTGCAAGTGCCTTGCGTGAGTTGGTATAACCGAGAATGTCGCAGACCTGCTTGCCGATGAAGTGAGGCACACCGTCAATGATAATGATGTCAACATTGAACACCTGCAAAGCGTTCGTGTTCTGATTGTTTGTGTTTTCCATAATTCATACTCCTTCCAAAATGATATTTCCAATCTGATTAACAATTTCAGTAGCTTTCGGAATATCCTCAGCTTTGAGATTATCCATACGCCTAATGTTGAGCTTGCAGCGAATGATAGTATTAATTGCCTGTGGCAACTGTGCCAGTATCCTTGTATCAGGATTATTTTTTTGTGCCACTTTTGACAGTTCTTGAATACCGCGTTTAAGTTTGAGTTTCTCATCGTGATCCTCTGTGGTCTCGTGAAACTTCTGACGGCACATTTCGAGATATTCAGCCTCCGTCATTCTCAAATTTTTTCTCATAATCTCTCCCTCCTAATATTGACTTTTTGACATTCAACCATTATAATTTGAATTGAAACAAAGAATTTTGAATTGATTGGAGGGATTCAATGAGTACAGATAATGCTAAGAAGGTAACTTCTAAACGTGTTGCCAGCATAGCCTCAAAAGTTCTTCGTGACGGTCGAACAAGTAAGGCTTCAAAGTCCGTTGCGGGTTCTGCGTTGTCGCAAAAACCATCAACTAAGAAGAAATAAGTTACTGGTGAAGGTGTCGGCTGGGGTGTTGGCGCACTCCGGCTTTTAGTTTGCAAAGAAGATATTGTCAACATCGTCCTTGCTCAGTGGTACAGCATTCATCAGTTTGTGGATTTCTTCAATTTTGAAGTTGCCGGTTTGAAGTTTTAGACTAAAAGTGTTAGGTGACATACCAATAGATTTTGCAATATCTTTTTGAAGTTTTCCGTGATATGTCATTTTGGCTTTTAGCTCTTGAATATCTACTCTCATTGAATTTTCCTTTCTCCCCAAAGTTCCTCAACAGTGGTATTGAGTGCCTTAGCAATTTTGATAGCCGTTTGAATTGTTTTCTCGCCATTTCCGGCTTCATATCTGCGGTAGCCTCTTTCTGTCATTCCGGTTTTTTCAGCAATTTGCACTTGCGTTAAACCAGCGACCACTCTTTTATTTTTTAGTTGATTTTGCAACTCACCTCACTCCTTTGTATTTAACAGGTCGTTTTTGCCCTGCCATATTCTGATTATAGCAGGTCGAATTTGTCCTGTCAATAGTTTTTGTAAAAAATTTTTTTGGGAGGGATTAATTATGTTTGATTTTGGTCAACGATTGCGTCAGATTAGGACTGAAAATAATTTGACGCAGAAACAATTAGGTGAACTCATAGGTAGTAATGAGCGTGGTATTCGCCGCTACGAGGCAGGAGATATTAAACCTGGTCTTGATATCATCATTGCCATACTGGATAATGTAGACGTATCAGCAGATTATCTACTTGGGCGTACAGACAACCCGACATTCCAGAAAGCATAAGGCGGTGAAAATATGAGCAAAGATGAAATGGATCAAATTATAGTCAACAGCCTCGTTGAACACGACGA
>CAJODU010000211.1 GCA_905233325.1 uncultured Selenomonadaceae bacterium | reverse complement strand
ATCGTATCTTCAACATTTCTAATCTCACGCATACAGAGCTGGACACTAGAGAAGAATATCTCAATCTCCTCGGGCATTCCGTACGGCATAAAGAGACCGAACATATAGCCGTCAAGTTTATAGAGACGAATATCCGGCGGAAGTATATCCATTATATTTTGAGCAATCTGCTTGAGAGCTATATCACCGAACTTGTGCCCATAAGTCTCATTAATGATATGGAAATTATCGAGACCGACAACCACAATGGCACCGTGAGCGTCCGGTGAGTTGTTGAGCTCTTTTTGAATTGCTTCATCAAAGGCGTGGCGATTCAAAAGACCCGTGATGTGATCGGCATTACGCACCAAGTCCATTCTCGTGATCACACCTGACCAAATGGAGGACTCACCGGCTTCGTCTCTACCGATAAAGCCGTGACAGTTCATCCAAACATATTCACCGTCCGGCATACAGAAACGATACTCAAAATCGTGATCGCTATCATTTGTCGTCTGAATAAAATTCTTTTTTAAGCCTTCCTCAAAGCGCTCAACATCGTCGTAATGCACCACCGAGGTAAGACGAGACTCAAAGTCGTCAACCACATTAGACGGAAACTGAAAATCTCTGACAAAGTTGTCGGACAGCAACACCGCCTTATCTTTGAGGTCTGCAACAAAGACGTATGCTCGCGGCACAGTTTTCTGAAGGGCGTCAAAATATGTCCGAATCTTTGAAAGCGGAGAGCCGTCTCGTATAATTTCACTCGTTTCTTTCATCATAAATTATCTTCCTTTATCTAAAACTCCTCACTTGAAGCACATTTACAATAATCTTACTTCTAAATTCTATATGCTTGAAATAAATCCTGCACGTTTCATAAAAAAATCATAAAACAATTTTTCCAAATGCTGCAACTTGTGAAAGAAGAGTATCGATCGATTTGAGAAGAGCCAGACGGTTGCTGCGGATTTTGAGATCATCGTCCATAACCATTACCGAATCAAAGAAAGAATTTATGGGCATTGAGAGCTTCTGCAGTGCCTCAAGGGCGCCTGTGTAGTCATTCTTGCCGATAAGTTCCTCAGCGACAACCTTGATGGCTTCAAATGCCTTGTAGAGCGTTACTTCAGCGTCAACGTTGAGCAAATCCGCCTTGATGTCGGTTGAATCTGCCTTTGCAGCAAGATTGCTGACACGCACGAAAGACTGAATTGTCTTCGTTGAATCGGCAGTCTTGACAAAGTCGGAGAGAGCCGCCGCCTTCAGTGTGACGCTGTAAATATCGTCGACATCTTCTATCACGGCGTCAATGACATCATACTTGACGGAATCAGACAAGACATTCTTGATTCTGAGGCGCATAAAGTCGGCAACGTCCTTTTGGAGTTTCTCACGCCCGACTTCATCGGTGATTTTTAACAATGTCATTGCTTCGTCAACGATTTTATTGATAGAGATAGACCACTTTGCACGTCTGAGAGCAAACGGGTCTTGTGAACCAGTTGGAATCAATCCTCTGCTGAAGGTTGCAACGATATTGTCAATCTTGTCTGCCAAACTCACGATACGACCTGCCGTGGTCTTTGGTTGAGAGTCGCCGGCAAATCGCGGCATATAGTGCTCGTCAATCGCCATGAATACTGCGGAGTCCTCACCGTCAAGTTTGGCGTATTCACGACCCATAATGCCTTGGAGTTCGGTAAACTCAGTAACCATTCCAGTCACCAAATCAGCCTTTGAAAGCTGTGCCGCACGTATTGCGTGTTTCTTATCCTTTGAATCAACTTCCAATATATCAGCAATAACAGTTGCCAACTTCTCAAGGCGCTCGGTCTTTTCGTAGATTGAACCAAGTCCTTCTTGGAAGACGACGGTCTTCAACTTATCACGATGCTGCTCAAGTGACTTCTTGCGATCCTCATTGAAGAAGAATTGTGCGTCCTCAAGCCTTGCCTTCAATACGCGCTCATTGCCGTGCTGCACTGCACAATGTCAAGATACTCACGCCCGCCGTTGCGAATGGTGATGAACAGCGGCATTAATTCGCCATCAAAAGTCTTTACAGGGAAATAGCGCTGATGATCGCGCATTGGCGTTATGACAGCCTCGGCAGGTAATTTGAGATATTGAGTGTCAAACTTGCCGGCAAGTGCTGTGGGGTATTCGACGAGATAGAGTACCTCCTCAAGAAGGTCGTCAGTAATTTCAGCCTTGCCGCCACATTCTTTGGCGACTGCCTCAATCTCAGCAACAATCATTGAGCGGCGCTGCTCTTGGTCAACGACAACGTATTCTTTCTCACAAGCGGATACATAATCGGAAGCCTTGGCAATTTCAAATTCACTATTGCCGAGGAATCTGTGACCGCGGGATTTCTTGCCGCTCTGAACTTTTGCCACTTCAAACGGAATGACCTCATCACCGAAAATCGCGACAATCCACCTCAACGGTCTGATGAATTTGAAGTCCAAATCGCCCCAGCGCATATTGTTCGGGAAGTTCAAGTCACAAATGATTTTTGGAAGAATGCCTTTGAGAAGCTCATCGACGGCTTGACCTTTTTCATGAACAACTGCATAGACATAACCATCTTTGGTTATAAGGTCGGCAGGATCTACCTTCTGCCCGCGTGCAAAGCCGACAGCCGCCTTGGAGGGCTTGCCGTCTGCGTCGAAGGCAATTTTCGCTGAAGGACCTCTCTTCTCTTCTGAAATGTCAGCTTGTTGTTCCTCAACGTTATTAATGATAAGTGCCAATCTTCTCGGTGTGCCAAGCGTTTTGACCTCACCGATACTGATTCTTGCGTCTTTGAAGGCTGTTTCTGCAAGTGTTTTCAACTGCGCCAAAATATTCGGCATTGCGTGTGCCGGTATCTCTTCTGTCCCAATCTCCAGCAGGAGTTCTCTTTTGCTCATATTTACATCACCTCTTTGCGTTATTATTTCTTCAACATTGGATAGCCAAGGTCTTCACGCTGCTTCAAGTAGCACTCTGCACACATTCTCGCCAACTTGCGAACACGACCGATAAACGCCGTACGCTCACTGACGCTGATTGCACCTCTCGCGTCGAGAAGATTGAAGGTATGAGAACACTTCAGCACGTAGTCATAAGCAGGGTGGACATAGCCAAGTTTGATTATACGAACTGCCTCAGCTTCATACTTCTCAAACAGGTCGAAGAGTAAAGTTTCATCGGAGAGATCGAAGGAATAGCTGGACTGCTCAAACTCATTCTGATGGAATATGTCGCCGTAAGTCACCTCGTCAGTCCACTTGACATCGTAGACATTCTCAACACCCTGAATGTACATAGCGAGGCGCTCAAGTCCGTAGGTTATCTCAA
>CAJODU010000210.1:1486-2475 GCA_905233325.1 uncultured Selenomonadaceae bacterium | reverse complement strand
CCGTCAGTTGAACACAATATTTGCATTAGCATACCCCCATTCTGAGAAAGTTAAAACTTAAAACTTGCAATTCTGCTTTCCAGTGCCTTGATCTTCTCTTCAGCAGCGGCGAGTTTGTCGCGTTCGGCTTGGACAACTTCCGCCGGTGCCTTGCTGATGAATCTTTCGTTGTTGAGTTTGCCTTTGGTTGACTCAATCCCTTTGTTGAGCTTGTCAAGTTCCTTTTGAAGTCTTGCGGTCTCTTTCTCAATGTCAATCAATCCTGCAAGCGGCAGGAATATCTCAACGCCTTCAACGACACCGCTGAATGCATGTTCCGGCTTACTTTCTCCGTTTTTGAGGAATTTAACCGGCTCTGCAGCAGCCAGCTTGCTGAGGTATATTTCGTTTGATTTAATGATGTCGGACAGTGATTCGTCAGTGACGTGCAATATGACTTCGCTCTGTTTCTTCGGTTGTACACCAACTTCAGCACGCAGGTTACGGATAGTTTTGATAGTCTCCATAATCACGTTCATTGATTTTTCAGACACTTCATCAACGGCAGTCTCCTTCACCCAAGGTGCAATCATTATACTTTCGCCCTCGTGAGGAAGTTTCTGCCAGATCTCTTCCGTCAAGAATGGCATGAACGGGTGGAGCAGTCTCAACGTCTTCTCAAGAACGGTGGAGAGGACA
This sequence comes from uncultured Selenomonadaceae bacterium, assembly GCA_905233325.1. Taxonomy (GTDB): domain Bacteria; phylum Bacillota; class Negativicutes; order Selenomonadales; family Selenomonadaceae; genus Quinella. Next base: position 1,797 of record CAJODU010000210.1, on the reverse strand, counting down.
TACAACGCCGTTTGCTTTGACTTGACATCATCGCCGTAAAGTCTGGACTTAGTGAGCTCAATATACCAGTCGCAGTATTCTGACCAGAGGAACTCGTAAATCATTCGCCCTGCCTCACCAAGTTCAAACTTGTCAAGATTTTCAGTCACACCCTGTGCGGTTTTGGAAAGGCGGGAGATGATCCACTTGTCGGCGAGAGTGTAGTCACTGTCGGACGGCTTGAAAGTTTTATCAAAACCCTCAAGGTTCATCAGCAGATAACGTGAGGCATTCCAAATCTTGTTGGCAAAGTTGCGGGCACTCTCAACACG
>CAJODU010000210.1:0-1480 GCA_905233325.1 uncultured Selenomonadaceae bacterium | reverse complement strand
GGGGTGTTGCCGGTTATCAGCATAAATCTCAAAGTATCGGCACCGAACTTGTCGATAATCTCAACGGGATCAATACCATTTCCGAGAGACTTGGACATTTTGCGACCGTAGCGATCACGAATCAAGCCGTGAATGAAGACATAGCGGAAAGGCACATCACCGCCGAACTTCAAGCCCATCATAACCATACGCGCAACCCAGAAGAATATAATATCATAGCCGGTGACAAGAACACTCGTCGGATAGAATTTTTTGAGTTCCGCCGTCTGCTCCGGCCAGCCCATGGTCTCAAACGGCCAGAGTGCACTTGAAAACCAGGTATCAAGCACATCTTCATCTTGATGAATGTTGTGACTGTGGCAGTGCTCACACTCTTGAACATCTTCTCTTGATACAGTTGTATGACCGCAATCGTCGCAGTACCAAGCAGGAATCCTGTGACCCCACCAGAGCTGACGGCTAATGCACCAGTCGCGAATATTTTCAAGCCAATTTTCGTAAATCTTTGTGAATCTGTCCGGCACGAATTTGATTCTACCGTCACGAACAGCCTCAATGGCGGGTTTCGCGAGAGAATCCATTTTGACAAACCATTGCTTGGAGATGAGCGGCTCAACTGTCGTGTGACATCTTTGGCAATGACCGACGGCGTGTTCATGATCTTCAGTTGAGACTAAGACGCCGGCAGCCTCCAGGTCGGCAACAATCTGCTTGCGACATTCGTAGCGATCAAGACCGGCATACTTGGCAACTTTGTCGTTAATATCCTTGAGAGATTTGCTCATCGTGCCATCATTGTCAATGACTTTGATCTGTTCAAGATTGTGACGCTGCCCCATCTCAAAGTCGTTGGGATCGTGTGCGGGTGTTACTTTGACGGCACCTGTACCGAACTCTTTGTCAACGTATTCATCAGCGAAGAGCTTGATTTTGCGGCCAACGAGCGGCAGAATCAGCGTCTTTCCGACTAAATCCTTGTAACGCTCATCATCAGGGTGGACAGCGACGCCGGTATCACCAAGCATAGTCTCAGGGCGGGTGGTAGCGACTTCAACATAGCCACTGCCGTCCTCGAACGGATAACGCAAATGCCAAAGATGTCCCTGCTCCGTCTCATGCTCAACCTCAATATCAGAGAGTGCGGTGTTGCAATGAGGGCACCAATTTGTTATACGAGTGCCGCGATAAATCAAGCCCTCCTCATAGAGACTGTTAAAGACTTCACGGACAGCCTTACTGCAGCCTTCGTCCATTGTGAAACGTTCACGATCCCAGTCGCAGCTTGATCCGAGTGAGCGGAGCTGATACATTATACGGCTCCCGAATTTTTCTTTCCACGCCCAAACACGTTTTAAAAATTCCTCACGGCCGAGATCATAACGACTGACGCCCTCTTCCTTGCGAAGAGATTCCTCAACGCGGGCTTGAGTTGCAATTCCGGCGTGATCGCAGCCGGGCATCCAGAGAGTATTGTGTCCGC
>CAJODU010000209.1:353-2470 GCA_905233325.1 uncultured Selenomonadaceae bacterium | reverse complement strand
TTCAATGCTTTCATAAGTGGAGCTGCAATGGGGTGCTTCTCATCAAAACCTTTAAAACCTTTTTGCTCAGTCAGATACTTAAAGAGTGGCTGTGCATTCTCGCCTCTAACGTCGCCTTTCTCAAATATTTGGAATTTAACTCCATAGTTCAAACGGCAGAAACTTTGAATTTCATCAGCATCGCCCGGGTCCTGCTCTGCAAATTGATTGCAAGGAAAGCCGAGAATTTCTAAGCCCTTGTCTTTGTATTGATCATAGAGTTTCTGTAAACCTTCAAATTGCGGGGTAAAACCGCACTTACTTGCAGTGTTGACAATGAGCAAAACTTTGCCCTTATATTCACTGAGAGATTTTTCAAAACCACGATTGGTTTTAACTGTGAAATCGTAAATACCCAAATTAATTCTCTCCAATCTTTACATATTTTGTTTATTATAACAGATTTTGGAAAATTATTCTACATAATATAAAATATATGGATACTTTTTTATCAATTTTTAAGCCTTGTTGAATTTATCTTTGCCATTCTTGCAGACAGGACAATGCCAATTATCAGGTAAATCTTCAAATTTTGTGCCAGGTGCAATACCATTTTTAGGATCGCCCTTTTCTGGATCGTGAGCAGACATACTTGCCAGTTGCAGTTTTGACAACAACATCTTTCGGCGGAATCGGCTCCGGCATGTTGTCGAGGTCAACAATCTTCTTATTCTCGATATTCTCATAGCCAAGCTGTGTATGTGTCGATACGTAAATGGTCTTGTTGTTGCGAATGAACTCGCGGACTCTATTTAAGGTGTCACGTGCTGCAACTTTATCTTCAGTAGCAACAGAAAGTTTATTCATATAAAGGGCTTCATCAGTATAAGTTACATCGCCGTGAATCATGTAATGTAATCCTTCATTCTCGACAATGATAATACTTGTTCCGGTCGTGTGTCCGGGCGCAAAGATATAATAAATACCGTCGGCAATCTTCTGGGACTTCTCGAAATTTTTATAAGCACCGTCAGTGAAGTCAACACGAATGATATTATCACCTTTTAAGTCCATTGCGTCCGCTTCAACGCGTGAAATGTAAACTTTTGCATTAGGGAAATGTTTGAGTTGACCAGTATGATCAGGGTGTTTATGTGTAATCAAAATTTTTGACACTTGCTCAGTTTGATATCCCAAATTCTTCAATGCGTCAACATAATTTGCAATCTTTGTGCCCATGTAAATTTGAGTTTTCTCATCAACAACCATGTCAGGAAAATCTTCAGGAACACCGGTATCAACCAAAATGACTTCTTTTCCCGTATCAATGAGGAAATTTTGCAAGCTGGAACGATATTTGACATTTGGATCAAATTTTTCAACGCCGTCTTCAAGACCACATGCAAACGGCTGCGTCATAAAACCATTCTCATAGAGTTTGACTGTTTTGATTTCCATACGCTTATTCCTTCCTTCTGCGTCGAGCGGCAAACTGCCTGCCATCAATCCGACGGTACCGACGCCTACTACTTTGATAAACTCTCGACGATTCATTATTCCTTCTCCTTGAAGACTGATTTAGGCTGACCGCAAAGAGGGCAAACCCAATCATCAGGTTCAGAGTTGATATCGCCAATATACTCATAGCCGCAAATCGGGCAAACATAAACTTTTTTGCCGGCTGTATCAACTTTTGCAGGTTTATACTTTTTGAAAATTTCTTCAATGACGACGCCATGATGTCCTTCCTGTTTGGCGAATACTTCCATTTCATCGGCAGCCTTGTCAAAACCCGCAGCTCTAACCTTATCAGCCATTGCCTTGACTTGTGCCTCACCGGCAATCTCCGCCTTCTTGACCGTTTCGAGAAGCTGCCAAAAATCTTTAGGATACTTGCCATTCAATGTTGCATAGAAACCGGCGTGAACTGCCTCTTGATTTGCCGACTCAATGAGCGTCTTTGCAACGTCGTCCATGCCCTGCTCTTTAGCAAGACGTGCCAGCGCATAATACATCATTGTGCCGTTTGCTTCAGCCATCATAATATTTTTAATCATCGGCTCAAGCTCAGTGCCTTTCGTTAATCCGTGCAAACTCTCCATTTTGTCTGCCGCCTTTCCTCTTGAAATTTTTTCATA
>CAJODU010000209.1:0-321 GCA_905233325.1 uncultured Selenomonadaceae bacterium | reverse complement strand
AAATGAATCACCCATTCAGGCTTTTCGGGAATAGGAATCCAATAGCCGAACGCCTTGCCAAAAGGTCCGTCATAGGTGATATAAACAGGCTCACCGCTGTCAATCGCTCTATTGCAGAGGCAGCCTTTGTGATTTTCAGGTTTGCCGATAGAGGAACATTTAATACCGGCTTTTAAGCCCAGTTCTTCGGCTTTCTTGTTGACGGCGATCATCTCTCTGCTCTTTTGAGTTATCATCACCGGCTCAGGGAAGCTGCCCCACATCAAGTGAAAGGCTTGAATAATTTCGTTGTCGCTAATGGTCAAACTCTCCTAAAATATA
>CAJODU010000208.1 GCA_905233325.1 uncultured Selenomonadaceae bacterium | reverse complement strand
CGGCACCTTCAGCGTTGAAAAGATTGTTAAATTCTACAAATCAACCAGATACCTTGATCAAGACTTCAACTGGGGTCTTCGCTGGGTATCCGGCAGAAAATAATACAAATATTTGAAAGGTGGTTATTCTAATGGCTGTATCCTTACGCAAAGGTCAGAAAGTTGAACTCACAAAGGGCAATCCCAATCTTACCAAAGTCCTCATCGGTCTCGGCTGGGACACCAACAAATACGACGGCGGTCATGATTTTGATCTTGATGCTGCGGCGTTCCTTCTCGGTGCTGACGGTAAAGTAACTTCTGATGATGATTTCGTCTTCTACAACAACCTCAAGCACAAGAGCGGCTCCGTTGAGCATATGGGTGACAATCTCACCGGTGAAGGTGAAGGCGACGACGAAGAGATCAAGATCGACCTCAGCAAAGTTCCCGCAACCATTGAGAAGATTGACTTCACTGTTACCATTTACGAGGCTGTCGAACGCAAGCAGTCCTTTGGGCAGGTTGAGAATGCTTACATTCGCGTTGTTGATGATTCCACCGGCAAAGAATTGATCCGTTATGATCTCGGCGAAGACTTTTCCATTGAGACGGCTGTCGTTGTCGGTGAACTCTATCGCAACAAAGGTGAATGGAAGTTCAACGCTATCGGATCCGGTTTTGAGGGCGGTCTGGCGTCTCTCGGAAAGAATTACGGCGTAAATGTTTAAATATTACATTAAATATGTACTCAAAGTCTTGACAATATAAGGCTTTTCTGCTATATTCTTTAAGTCAGTTGATTTGACGCCATTTATATGATAATTGCTGATTGGAGTTGATTTATGTGGATATGTCTATTGCCGCGATGTCAGTTGATATGCACCAAGCCCAACTCTGGCAAGATATTGGCATTAAAGTCCTTGATAAAGCCATTGAGGCTGATTCCGAGATGATAGAGGACGCCCTTAATATTGGCTCTCTTGATCCTAATCTTGGCAATAACATTGATATTTCCATTTAGTTTTGAAATATACTAATAAATATATTGGAGGTATTCTTTTATGACTAAAACAGAATTGGCAGCAGCAATTGCCGCTAAAGCCCAGATCACCAAGAAACAGGCTGATCAAATCCTTAACGCCACTTTTGATTCAATCAAACAGGCTCTCGTTGAGGGTGACAAAGTTCAACTTATCGGTTTCGGTACTTTTGAGATCCGTGATCGTGCAGCTCGCAAGGGTCGCAATCCTCAGACCAACGAAGAGATCGACATTCCTGCTTCAAAACTTCCTTCCTTCAAGGCAGGCAAGGCTCTCAAAGAGGCTGTAAATCCTAAGAAATAAGTCTTGTAAAATAAGGTCAAGTAAAAAGAGCTCTACTCTCGTTAAGATTGTAAAGCTCTTTTTTGATGTTCGATTATTGAGAGGTTGGAGTGAAGCTTTATTTGCCGCTCTCCACTCTGTTAATCACTCTCTGTTATTCATTTAACGCTTATTTCTTGACTTTGTCGTTCTGTGTGAGGGTTGTCAGTGACTCGGTATCAACCTTGAAGTCTGTCAGATTACTTGTAGACGTGAGATCAACCGCTATTGCAGCATTGTCGACGTTTGAGGAGGTTATCTCACTAAGATCGTCCACACTTGCAAGTACATCATCAGCGAAGAGTTCATCATAATCGTCGTAACGCTCTTCGTAGGAGGAGGAGGACAACGACAACGTAGGAGCTGCCGACACTGCCTCAGAGGCATTTGCTGCCTTTGCCACAGTCACAGTAGAATACAAGGCTCCACTTATACCGCTGACACTCAAGTAGTAATTGACTGTCCAGTTGTAAACGGTTGTGCCGCTGTCTGAACCGGAGCCGCCTTTAGTTGTCTTACTGCCGCTCACCTTAGTGGCTGTGGTGTCTTTCTTTATAGTGAAGACATTGCTTGCCGTTTCTCCTGATGCCAAAGAGATATCCACACTTCCACCATTACTGAACTCTATGCTGCAAGTATTTCCGCTCACCTTGGCAGTTTTCGCCTTAACCTTATTACTTGCCATATTAATAATGTCAGTGGACTTGTAATTATAGATCTTATCACCGCCTGCAGTATAGGTGATAGTTGCATTGCCTCTGCCTGATTCTGTAGAGATAACGATATGATCATCACCCTTGCCCGCATCGATCGACGCGGATATGCCGCCGAAATTTCTAATCAAATCATTATCGTCGCCTCCGTCGATGAACACATTAGTTCCGACGGTGTTTTGAATGTAATCGTCGCCTGCATTACCTGTGATTGTCACCGAGTCGCCTTCATTATGAACAAAATCATCGCCGACTCCGCTGACAACAGACACATCGACAGCGTAATTGTAGATCGTATCGTCGCCGAAATCGGAGATAACATTCAAATTTTCATTTATGATGCGTTGTCTTCCGTTCTCGCCGAGTACGGCATAAACTCCGTCGGCATTCACGCTTCCCACGACGATATCCGTTGCGGCAGGCGAGTTCTTGAATGTCGCCTCATAATAAGTTTGATCTTCACTGAAAGAATCGCCTTCAATGACAAAATATCCGCTCGTCGTTGCCGTCGATAAGGTTGACAGATATACGTAATTTTGCAGATTGTTTAATGTCGAAGCAGCAATAAAACTTCCGATCGACTCGAGTGTACCGTTGTTGTCAACAGTGTAATTCAACACGTCATCAACGGAGTTGTCTGCGAAGACGAAATTGGGTCGATAGGAGTATAACGTCACGCCGTCTGCATCTTCCAATACGTTCAATGATTTTTTCAAGATCGTTTTCTTGAAGATAATCGCGTCGGAAGAATCATAATCGCTGAAAACTACAGTAGATGCGCCTCTCGAAATGACAATTGTATCGATCCCGTCGCCGCCGAGAACGG
>CAJODU010000207.1 GCA_905233325.1 uncultured Selenomonadaceae bacterium | reverse complement strand
GCCGTTGTAAGTTTTCGAGGTATCTGTAACTGTCGGAATAGTAACTTGTCTTTTGCTGACTGTAACTTGATAGGTTGCGTTCGCAGGTGCAAGATGATTTGTACCTTCGGCAACAGATACCGTAATGGTTGCCGTTCCCGCTTTATGTCCTGTGATCGTGATTGTATTGCCATTAGGACTTGCTGTTGCAGTATCCGTATCGTCTGATTCAACAGACATTTCACCGTCGCCCGTCTTAGTTGCAATAAGTGTACTTGTATCACTAACATACACAGAGCCGCTATTAGCAGGTAGTGATAATGTACCCGCCGCTTTGCCGATTGTCCAAGTAGTCGTCTGTCTTTCCTGTGTGCCGTCATTCCATTTGTAATTGCCGCGCGGCGTAAAACCCACAGTATAAGTCCCTGCGTCAATCGCTTCATAATCTCCATCTATGTCTAACTTTGCAGGATCATATCCACTCCAAGTGCATTGCAGTGCTGCGCCTGTATACGTCAAGCTGCCGTTTTGCACAGGTAACGCTTCAATAATCGTATAATTGACACCACTACCCGAAACTTCAACTATCTTATTTTCCAGACCATCAACAAGATCAGCGCGTGTAGGATAATGTACAGTCTTACGTTCTCCGTTTTCTTTTGGACCTTTGAGATGTGCAATATATCTTTTACTCATTCATCGTTCACCTCTTCTATGTAAAACCAACTGCAAGTAATGACGATGGTATCGCTGCTGTTTGGGCAGGAAAGATAAGGAAGACCGCTATATGCAGTCTTCCCGTCTCCTACCTTGCCATACACAGCAGAGCCGTCGCTTGAAACTTCAAAACCGATTGCACCAGCAGGTAGTGTAGGATTTTGAGCTTCCCACACGCTTTTAGGGTGTCTTGAAAATTTTATGCTACTTTTTGCTGTTTTTGGCATTGTTTATCCTTCCTTATTCGCCAGCAGGAGCAGTTACCTCGCCTGCGTCAATGGTGATTTCATCGTTGGTGTGAAGAATGGTTGCGCCGTCCGGCAGAAGTGTGCTTGTCACATAGGTTGCAGCCGCAAGAGTGGCGCGAGCGTCGGTGTAATACTGATTATTGCTGCCTTCACTTACGTCGTCAGTGTCAAGAGTTACGTTGCCAGTCTTGCCGTTGACGCTTTGAACAGGCGCAGCCGGAACGAGAATCTGAGCATAACCATCTTCAATGTTGAGTTTGGTATCATCAACAACAAAATAGGTCTTGTTGGTGCCGGTAACGATAACAACGTCGCCTTTCTGGACATTAGCAGTCGTGAGTGCAAAACGCGCCTCATCGTTAGCAACCACTTCAGTATCGCCGAGTGCAAGAGAAGGCAGAAGGTCAGTGCTGAATTTGCCATTTGCGTCGAGAAGTCCAACGACATCGGCGAGGTTGATTTGAATGTAAGGCAAGCTGGTAAAGGCGGTGGTGCCATCACCAACTTTGAACATTTTTTTGTTGTTCTCCAGAATGACTACTGCAATTTCGCCAGCCTTGAGAACGGGGTTTTTAGATGTCCAGTTAGCGAGAGTACCGCGCTTTTGCTGCATGATTTGATTTACTACTTTAGTTGCCATTTTAAATTCCTCCAATATTTAAATAAATAATATTTAGATTTCACCGCCGTCATAAACGACAATGTCCTCATCTTCTTCATCAAGATTGCCACCATCATTAATGACAGTTTCATCTTGAGTTATTGGCTCGTCCACGTCAACGTCACCTCCATCATAGACTGTGACATCGCCATCATCGCCAATATCGCCGCCGTCATAAGATTCGTCGCCGCCCTCTCCACCCTTTGCGCCTGCTATCGCCTCAGCTAATCTTAAAATAGCTGCTGCAATAAAGGCATTACCAACTTGAATTGAACTTGCTATTGACTGTTCACGTGCTTCAAATTCCTCTTTTGTCACGAAGTTATCAGTGATAATGTCAAACAAATCAAGGACGGCGTCTTCTCCTAAGTATTTATTCTTCGCCATCTTTACTGCCTCCGCGCTTTGCTTCTTTCAAATAGTTCTTGTAATTCGTCGCGTGTAAACTCAACGTATTCATCATTATCAAGAGCGTTTTCATCGACTGTCAATACACCTTCTTCAGTGATATTAAAACCGTCGCCGATAATTACCGCTCCAAGTCTCGTTCGTGTTGCAGGTTTTACTTCCACCGCAATCACCAACCTTATTGATTAAATACACACGCAAACGCAGTAAGATAGCTTGTTTCGGCAATCCAATCATAACTTATTCTGATTTCATCGCCGGATTTGGCTGTAACAAACAGTGTTTTAGTTTTAGGC
>CAJODU010000206.1:1670-2418 GCA_905233325.1 uncultured Selenomonadaceae bacterium | reverse complement strand
AGCAGCATCTTTAATCGTTGGCAGTATGACATTTATGCCAATCGGTCATGCTGAAATTCAAACTTACACCGGTGTCGGTGAGTATATCATGAGCGACTTTGAGACGCCGGAGATTGCCAAGCAGCGTGCCAAGCAATACGCCGAACGCAATGCACAAGAGCAGGCAGGTGTTTACATCAATTCTTATACAAAAGTCGAAAATTTCAAAGTCACTGAAGATGAGATTGTCACTATGTCAAGCGGCATTCTCAGCGTGACTGATGTCAAGTTTGACATTATTACGATTCCTGAGCACGCCGGAATAGTCTATCGTGCAACAATTCAAGCGAACATTGACAGTGATAAGGTTGATGAGTGGATTTCAAAGGGTGTCAGTGAGCGCTCAGAGCTTGTTGCAAAAAATCAAGAACTTCAAAAGGCGATTGACGAACAGGAAAAGCAGATCACAGAGTTGAAGAAAGAGCTTGAGAAAGTCAAGACCGCGAAAGATGAAGAAAAACTCAAGACAAAATTTGAAGAAGCTGACAAGGTGTTCCTGTCCAATCAGAAAGTACAAGAAGGCAACGATCAATTCCCTTGGGATAAAGATTTAGCTTTCAAACTCTACAATGAGGCGATTGAACTTAATCCCAATAATGGCGCTGCCTATTTCAACCGTGCCAGTGTCTATATATCATTTCAGCAGTATTCTGATGCCGTCAACGATTTAACTAAGGCGATGTCACTTCATGTAGATTCTGCGATCCTT
>CAJODU010000206.1:0-1635 GCA_905233325.1 uncultured Selenomonadaceae bacterium | reverse complement strand
GAATAAGGCTGTTGAGCTTAACCCAGAATATTCAGAGGCTTATAATAATCTTGGTGTCTTGAATATCGATCGCAGGAAATTTGATGTTGCACTTGAATATCTCAAAAAGGCAGAAAGTATGAATACCGCTAACGACACCATTTATGCAAATCTTGGCGTTGTGTATTTTGAGCTTCATGATTATGAGAATGCGCTTTCAAACTTGGATATGTCCATTGAATTAAATCCCAACATTCCTGATACTTTGAGGCTTCGTGCTACATGTCACAGGCTCTTTGACAGAGAAGATTTGGCAATACTTGATGAGGAGAGAGCAAGAGGTTTAGAGGATGGGTCTGCTGAGAGGCTGCCTGTTGGTTAATGATTTAATGCAGATAATTTAATTGAAGGTGATAGATTTGAATTTGTATGAAAAAACCGCACATGAACTTAATGGAATGTTGAAAAGCAAAGAAATATCTGCCGTTGAGTTGACAGAAGAAGTATTCAAACATATTGATGAGACTGAAAAAAGTATTAATGCTTATATTACACTGACTAAAGATGAAGCATTGAAAACAGCTAAAAGTGTTGATGAAAAGATTGCTAAGGGTGAGGATATCGAGGTATTGGAAGGAATACCCTGCGCAATTAAGGACAATATTTGTACTAAAGGTATCAAGACGACCTGCGCATCAAAAATCCTTGAAAACTTTGTACCGCCATATAATGCAACGGTAATGACTAAACTTAATGCCATGAATCCGGTTATACTTGGTAAAGCAAATATGGACGAATTTGCAATGGGCGGTTCGACTGAAAATTCCGGTTTCCACGTAACTCACAATCCACATGACTTAGAACGCGTACCTGGCGGTTCAAGTGGTGGCAGTGCAGCAGCAGTAGCAAGCAATGAAGCAATCTTTGCACTTGGAAGTGATACCGGCGGCTCAATTCGTCAGCCTGCTTCCTTCTGCGGCGTCATTGGATTAAAACCGACCTATGGCAGAGTATCACGTTACGGACTTGTTGCTTATGCTTCAAGCCTCGATCAGATTGGACCTATTACCAAAGATGTCACTGACTGTGCTCACGTTCTCAATGTAATTGCCGGACATGATGAAATGGATTCAACTTCTTCAACTGCTGAAGTTCCTGATTTTACAAAGTCTCTTGTCGCTGATGTCAAAGGATTAAAAATTGGTCTGCCCAAAGAATATTTCGTTGAAGGTATGGATTCTGAAGTAGAAAAAGCAATTAGAGAAGCAGCTAAAACCTTTGAAAAGCTCGGAGCAAAATTAAGTGAAATCTCTTTGCCTCATACAAATGTTGCAATTTCAACTTATTATCTTATCGCACCGGCTGAGGCAGCAACCAATCTTGAACGCTATGACGGAGTAAGTTATGGTGAGCGTGTCGATGGTGTCGATGTTGTTGACATGATGAAGAATACACGAAGTAAATTATTTGGTGAAGAAGTCAAACGTCGCATTATGATTGGTAACTATGCTCTGAGTGCCGGTTATTATGATGCCTACTATCTCAAGGCTCTCAAAGTTCGTACTCTCATTCAACGCGACTTCACTGATGCTTTTAAAGATGTTGATGTTATTCTTGCTCCAACTGCTCCAACTGCCGCTTTCAAAATTGGTGAGT
>CAJODU010000205.1 GCA_905233325.1 uncultured Selenomonadaceae bacterium | reverse complement strand
TGTACAGTGAATCTGATTAAAGTAATAGAAGAACTGAGCTAGCAATGAGGAAGATTTTAGTCATTTATTGAGGCTTTAGTGAATTAAAGAACCGCTAGAAGATGTGTATATGAAAATCTTTGAAAAATAAGTATTGACAAGACTTTTTTTTAATGTTAAACTTACCAAGCATTTGAAAAAATGATTTGTGCAAAAGAAAGGAGGCTTACATGTGCCTACAATAAATCAGTTGGTCAGAAAAAGTCGTCAAAGTTTGGTGGAGAAATCCACGGCGCCGGCACTGAAAGAATGCCCGCAAAAGCGCGGTGTCTGCACTCGTGTTTATACCACTACTCCTAAAAAGCCGAACTCTGCTCTGAGAAAGGTTGCGCGTGTTCGCTTGACTAACTCTATTGAAGTTACCGCTTATATCCCGGGAATTGGTCACAATCTCCAGGAACATAGCGTTGTTTTAATTCGCGGCGGTCGTGTTAAGGATCTGCCGGGCGTTCGTTATCATATAATTCGCGGTACTCTTGATACTGCCGGCGTTTCTGATCGTAACCAATCACGTTCAAAATACGGCGCCAAGAAAGCCAAAGCGAAGAAGAAATAATTAGGAATGTAGATTAAACTTTTCTCAATTCTTAATTAGTTAGGAGGTTTGTTAATGCCTAGAAAAGGTTCTGTGCCTAAGCGTGATGTCTTACCCGATCCAGTTTATAATTCCAAGACAGTTTCAAAATTTATCAACAAAGTCATGCTTTCAGGCAAGAAATCAGTAGCTCAGCGCGTTGTATATGACGCTTTTGATATCATTAAAGATAAGTCCGGTAAGGATCCGCTTGAGGTATTTGAGACTGCTCTCAAAAATGTCATGCCGGTGCTGGAAGTTCGTGCTCGTCGTGTTGGCGGTGCTAACTACCAGGTGCCTGTTGAAGTCAGACCAGATCGTCGTATGACTCTCGGCATTCGCTGGCTTGTCAACTATGCGAGACTGCGTTCAGAGAAAACTATGGACGCGCGTCTCTCCGGCGAACTCCTCGACGCTGCCAACAACACTGGCGCCTCGATCAAGAAGAAAGAGGACACTCACAAGATGGCTGAGGCTAACAAGGCGTTCGCTCACTACAGGTGGTGAGGCGTTTGGCAAGAGAATTTTCACTCGAACATACCCGAAATATTGGTATTATGGCGCATATCGACGCCGGCAAAACTACTACTACCGAACGCATTCTCTTCTACACCGGAATCAATCACAAGATTGGTGAAGTCCACGACGGCGCTGCCACAATGGACTGGATGGTTCAAGAGCAGGAGCGCGGAATTACAATAACTTCAGCCGCTACAACCTGTCACTGGAAAGGTCACCGAATCAACATTATCGATACTCCGGGTCACGTTGATTTCACTGTTGAGGTTGAGCGTTCCCTGCGTGTGCTTGATGGCGCTGTTGCTATCCTCACTGCTCGCGGTGGTGTTGAGCCTCAAACTGAAACAGTTTGGCGTCAAGCAGAGCGCTACAATGTCCCGCGTATGGCTTATGTCAACAAGATGGACATCACCGGCGATTCAGATGATGAGAGATCGTCTCCACACTAACGCCGTTCCGATTCAGCTGCCGATTGGTGCTGAAGATAAGTTTGAAGGTATCGTCGACCTCGTCAAGATGGAAGCTATTGTCTATGAAGACGATCTTGGCAAAGTTGCCGATGAGATAGAGATTCCAGAAGATATGAAGGAAATCGCTGAAGAATATCGTGATAAACTCCTTGAGGCTTGCGCCGAATGTGACGACGAGTTCATGGAGAAATACCTCAGCGGTGAAGAAGTCAGCGTTGATGAGATCAAGAAAGTCATTAGAAAGGCAACCATTGACTGCGAGATGACACCGGTCACCTGCGGAACTTCTTACAAAAACCGCGGTGTTCAGCCTCTCCTCGATGCTATAGTGGACTATATGCCTGCACCGACAGACATTCCACCGATTCAAGGTACCAATCCTGAAACGGAGAAGACTGATGAGAGACCTTCAAGCGATGAAGAACCGTTTGCAGCTCTCGCCTTCAAGATTATGACTGA
>CAJODU010000204.1 GCA_905233325.1 uncultured Selenomonadaceae bacterium | reverse complement strand
TCTTTTGGAAAAGCCTTGCCGGAATTGACAATATCTACAAACTCGTCCATTGACAAAGTTGTATAACCGTTGTCCTTGAGCCATTTGAGCTGCTTTCTGAAGTCTTTGAGCGTCACATCAAAACTATTCAGCGGCAAAAGTTTAACATCATGGTACATAATAACAGGCGGGAAGTAGGCACGATTTTCTTGGACAGCCGCCTCAGAGATTTTAACGGTGAACAGAGTTATCAAAAGAGACGCCATTACTAAAAATTTCTGCAAGAGAAGGCACCTCCCATTAAGCGAAAGAGGCTACATCGGCCATAGTGAGAGCCATAATTGCCTTTTGAGTGTGCAGACGATTTTCAGCCTCATCAAAAATAACATCAGCATTAGCCTCAAAGACCTCTTCCGTGACTTCCTCGCCGCGATAGGCAGGTAAGCAGTGCATAACAATGGCACGCTTGTCGGCGTGTTTGAGCAATTCAGCATTGACTTGATAGGGAGCGAATATCTTCTTGCGCTCGTCATGCTCGGCCTCTTGCCCCATGCTTGCCCAGGTGTCGGTGGCGATAATGTCAGCGTCCTTGACAGCCTCAACGGGATCATCAGTCCACGAAAGAGCTGCACCGGTTTCCTTGGCGTCCTCAAGTGCATTTTTGAAGACCTCTTGATTTGGGCGGTAGTCTTTAGGTGTAGCAACAGAAAGCGTCATACCAACCTTCGCGGCACCGTAGAGGTAGGAGTTGGTCATATTGTTGCCGTCGCCGACATAAGCCATTTTGAGATTTTTGAAATTGCTGCCCTTGTGTTCGCGAATGGTGAGCAGATCAGTGAGAACTTGGCAGGGGTGAAGGAGATCAGTAAGGCCGTTGATGATGGGAATATCAGCATACTTGGCAAGCTCAAGAACGCGATCATGCCCAAAAGTGCGAATCATAATACCGTCAAGATAGCGACTGAGGACTCTGGCGGTGTCTTTGATAGGCTCGCCGCGTCCGAGTTGGAGGTCGCGATTAGACAGAAACAGGGCACTGCCGCCGAGTTGGTACATACCGACTTCAAAAGAAACCCTTGTACGAGTTGAAGATTTTTCAAAGATCATACCCAAAGTCTTGCCCTCAAGGAGACGGTGGGGAATACCCGCCTTTTGCAAAGTCTTCAGTTGAGCGGCAAAAGAGAGAATGTGTTCAACTTGATCGACCGTGAGGTCGTGAATGGACAATAAATCCTTACCTTGTAACATATTAAACCACCTTGTATAATAAAGTTAGATTTAATGGATCCAATAATCCATTGATTAATTCTCAGAGTCAATGCCTTGGTTTTGGTTTACCAACGCTTTAAATCTTTCAAATCGTTGACGGTACTCTTCTTTTTCTGAATGGTACGCTGCCTTGTCCTCCGGTGAAAGTCCCGAAAAAATATCCTCAGAATCAACTATAAAGGTTGCACAGATTGAGCGTCCATAATCAATACTGGCTTGACGAAATTCGGGATCATTATTCATATCATCGCGAAAGGACTGCATATCTTCAGGCTCCAGAAAATTCCCAAAGAGTTCATCCATATGAGTAAGGACATATTCGTCTTGATCCTCTTTCGTCAATAGGACATAAGTTTTCATTTCAGGCTCTATCTTTTCCTTAAATTCCATCTTGGAAGCACCGTAAAAGATCAGCCCTATACCCACTACTGCCAAAGCTAATAAGGCAATAAGAATTTTTTTCCAAAGTTTCAAATATATGCACGCCTTTCAACTATAATAATCCATTGATTAATCCTCGAAGTCAATGCTTGGGTTTTGTTTTACCAACGCTTTGAATCTATCATAACGCTGCTCGTACTCTTCTTCCTCTGCATAATATGCTGCCTTATCTTCCGATGAAAGTCCTGAAAAGATGTCCTCAGAATTGACGATAACTCTTGCACAAGCTGAACGTCCCCAATCTATGCCGGCTTGACGAACTTCGGGATCGTTATTCATCATATCCTGAAAGGCTTGCGATTCTTCAGGATTCTTAAATTCAAATATAGTCTCCTCCATGAGAGTAATGACAAATTCGTCCTGCTCCTCTTTCGTCAGTTGGACATAAGTTTTCATTTCAGACTCCATCTTTTTCGTAGGTACATATATTTCATAAAAAACCAGCCCTATACCCACTACTGCCAAAGCTAATAAGGCAATAAGAATTTTTTTCCAAAGTTTCAAATATACTCACACCTTTCAATTATCAAAGAGACTGCGCTCAAAATCATTTGTCATAGCCTCAGCGGATTTTGGAAAAAGTACCCCCATATGCTCATATCCTGCCTTAGTGACAACCCTGCCGCGCGGCGTCCTGACAATGAATCCAAGCTGCAGCAGAAAAGGCTCGTAAATATCCTCGATAGTTTCGCGGGTCTCGCTGATAGCTGCAGCAATGGTCTCAAGCCCGACGGGACCGCCTCCGAACTTGTTTATCATAGCGTCAAGCATACGTCTGTCAGTGTGGTCAAGCCCGACTTTGTCAACCTCAAGCATTTGGAGAGCAGTGTCGGCAATCTCATCGGTAATGGTTGAGGAGCCTTTCACTTCGGCAAAATCTCTGACACGTTTCAAGAGGCG
>CAJODU010000203.1:1862-2520 GCA_905233325.1 uncultured Selenomonadaceae bacterium | reverse complement strand
GCAGAAAAACAATTTGCGTATTCGTTATCGCCTGGACGGCGTACTTTGTGAATTGCATCAACCTCTGGACGCTGCTATAACTCAAATGATGACAGCAAGGCTCAAGATTATGTCAGATATGGACACAACAAAGCATCAAGTACCGCTTGACGGGCATATCGACTATGATTATAACGGTCGAAAAATTGATATGCGTGTCGCCTCAATTCCCATCAAGTATGGCGAAAACATTGTCATAAGGCTGATGGAACATTGTCATAAGGCTGATGGACGTCAGCGAAAAACTCAAAAATATAGATGAGCTTGGAATGAGCGAGCATACCGAGAAAATTTACAGACGACTCATTCATTCACCTTCGGGAATGTTTATAGTTACCGGTCCGATGAACTCCGGCAAGTCCACCTCACTCTACGCGGCACTGCGTGAACTCAATACCGGTGAGCAGCATATAATGACACTTGAAGACCCGATTGAACAGTTTGTTGACGGCGTGAATCAAATGGAAGTCTTTGAAAAGACCGGTTTGACTTTTGCCAGCGGGCTTCGCTCAATGCTGCGAATGGATTGCAATATTATAATGGTCGGTGAGGCACGCGATACGGAGACCGCGCAGATTGCTATCAGAGCGGCATTGACGGGACATTTGATTTTAACGAC
>CAJODU010000203.1:0-1749 GCA_905233325.1 uncultured Selenomonadaceae bacterium | reverse complement strand
GAAATTGTTGCTGATTCGATAGATGCGAAAATCCTCGGTCAACACTATAAAAACGGTATGCTGCTTTACAAGGGGGTTGGCTGCAGTCACTGTCGCCATACAGGTTTCAGCGGAAGGATCGCCATACATGAGATTTTGGAAGTCAATGAGGCTATTCGCAAGTTGATTCTGAACTTTGAGGACGTTGAAGATTTGCGCCGTGCCGCTCTTGCGGGAAATTTTATTTCTATGTTTGAAGATGGTCTCCAAAAAGTTGTTGAGGGTCTCACCACCATTAATGAGATACAAAGAGTGCTGTGATGAAAAAAATTTTTTTAGATGTTACGCTGCTGATGCTGTTTATACTCGTGATGAGTTTTCACTTCCTACCGAAGATAATGCATGAAGTCTTGGGGCTATTGCTACCTGTTGCAATGCTCGGACATTTCTGCTGGAATTTCAAGACTTTCAAAAGTCTGACAGGCACAATAAAAAAGCGGCTCTCTATGTTGATTGATGTCGCTTTATTTGTCTGTCTGATTGTGATAATATTTACCGGTATCTGCATTTCTAATCATTTATTCAACGGAATGATTGATATGAAACTGCAGAGGAATATCACGATTCACCAGCTCCATGTCTCTTTGCCGTTCTTGATGATGATATTGAGCGGACTACATCTCGGTCTGCATTGGCAGGGATTTTGTCAACGAATTAAAAATTTAATTAACATTAACACAGATTCAAAAATCTACAGGATTATCAGCAGACTTTTCATATTGATGTTGATTGCAGCGGGAATTTATGGCTCTTTCTTAGATCGCATAGGTGACAGGCTGATGATGAAACATATATTTGCAACCGAGGCGACAGATCTGCCTTTTATTGCCTTCGCCGCACTTATGGCGGGAATATTTACTCTATATACTGTCATCGGTTTCTTCATCAATAAATATATCCGCTAACCTTTCACGATGTACAACTACCTGCTCAATGAAGTCAAAGAGATAGTCATCAAAAATCTGGTGTTCCTCGCAAAGATTGTGCAGACGCTCAATATTTTCCTTGCGATCGATATTGTATTCAATTCTATGCAGAAGTCTTGCCAATTCCTTACGAACGGAAGGAGTATAAAAAGTCTTCAAGGCAGCTACCTCCGCCGTTGATCTGCTCGCCTTTACAATCCAATTCTTGACCAAAAGCTCATCATTATAGTTATCAAAGCCAAAATCAAGCCATTCGTCAATATTGTATTCTATACGCTCATTTGGAGTGAATGAAATTTCTTTAAAAAGGGCGTCATTTAGTAAGCGGACAATTTCAGTCTTGGCATAAAGTCTGCGCTCACGTTCAGGATAGTAACCTTTCCGTAAACTCTCAAGAACTCCGATATATCTGATACTTTCAAATTGTGTCACCAAAAAGCCGGTCTCCTTTAGCCAGCGATTTATCCCAAATATAGTTTTATAAGGTTCATAAGCAAACGTCAGACAATCTTCGGCAATGATAATGTCGAAGATTTTTTCGTCTATCGTGAAGTTGAATTTTTTGTAGTCTCCGATTATCCAATCAAAATGAAGATCATTAAATTCAGATTTGGCCTCAGCAAATTCACTCAAAATCAATATTTTAGCTGAAGGCAGAAGTTCTCGAAGTTCTCTCAAGTAGGATAAACTCTCAATCACCAATACGCTGATATTGTCGACATGTGGAGGAATTAATTTTAACAGTCCTCTGCGGTCTACTTCTTCGTCAATCATTATACATAAC
>CAJODU010000202.1 GCA_905233325.1 uncultured Selenomonadaceae bacterium | reverse complement strand
GTATTGCTCATACTTCAAACTTGTTTTAAGTAAATCTACATGTATTTATCAATGACATTATAGTCAACTAGAACATTGTATCGAAACAAATGTGAAAAGTCAACAAGTTTATGGATATTTCCATTCCGCGTATACCGCGTGTAGATTAGAATTGCATTAGATATTCGCCAAAAATTGGACATCTTTGAAAGTGTGATATATAATTGACTTGACGATCCAGCAAATAGTCAATCTTTTCATAGAGAGGAGACTTCAACGATGAAGAAGATTTTATTATTGGTTGCCGCACTTACACTGGGAATCACCGGCGGCTGCGGCACCAAAGAAGACACACCGGAAGATGCACTCAAAGATATTCAAACAGCCATAGCCAATCAAGATAGGCAGCTCATTGAAAGCCGCGTCGACGTTGACAAATTCCTTGACAATCTCTACAGTGATATTACCGTTCAGATTGCAGACAATATACCGGAGCTTCACAATCGCTATCCTGATGATCCTTACTTTTGGAATACTCCTGAGTTCATCAGAAAATATAACGAGGAGAAGCGCGGCTTCTATATGAGTTTCGTCAATGCCTCAGCCAATGCCTACTTTGATCCTGAGATGAAGCCGGACGACTTCGTGAAGCTCTTTGCCATTCAGTGCGCTAAAGAATTTAAAAATATCTGCGCTGCGATGGAGACGAAGACAAATCCTGCAAAGATAGAAGGCAATCACGCAAGCATTGACTTTGAGGTGAGCGGCGACGCCACGCCTTACGGACAATTTATCGGTAATTTGACTTTCCGCTTCGGCTTCGAGAAGGACAAGGAAGGTCGCTGGCATTTGATAAATATTGAGAATCTCAACGAAATAATCTTTCCGATTGTCGACAAGGCTGAGTTAGTCTGGCCGGATATTAAATAATCGTTCTCTTTACAGATTTGCTCCGATCTTGTAGGCTTGCTCACCGAACTCAGAGCGCTCAACAAGAGAACGAGAGCCGCAGCCCGTCGCCCAAACTTGCCCAACATCAGTCCAATCCATATAGCGGACGAGCGTCTCATAATGATTCTGCAGCGCTTCCATAGTCCAATCATTACTATTCCAAGCCGTCGCCATTATCATTGACTTTTTACCGCTCAATCTTGTTGTACGCGAATAGAAGCGATCGACAATGATTTTGAGCTGTGCCGACATTCCAAAATAATAGAGCGGCGTGACCAATACGATTAAATCAGCCTCAAGCATTTGGGGCATTAATTTTGTCTCGATTGCGTCTTTGAAGATGCACGCGCCATTCATTCCGCACTTGTCGCAGCCCTTGCAAGGGTGAGTATCTTCCTTGTCGGCATCGAACGTGAAAACCTCGTGACCGACACTTTTAGCACCTTCGGTGAATCTTTGCGCTAAATATTTAGAAGTCGATTCGCTGTCAGAATGCGGACTGCTGTTAATAACTACAATTTTCATATTTTTTCCTCCTGAAATGCTGCTCTGCTCAGATGTTTTTGCTTTCGTTTGATTGTCTCCAGCGACTGCATTGAGACCGCAGCCACTTAAAAATAAAGTCATCGAACCAATTCCGACGACTCTCAAAAATTCTCTTCTTTTCATAATCTCTCCTAATTTTGAGCTGAGGTTATTTTTTATTACGTTCTGCCATAAACGTCAGTGTTTTTCCACCGACACCCCAGTTGTCAAGCTCATTTTCTTTGATGAGCACGTAGAAGAACTCTTCCGGCACTCCAAGACCTTCACTTGCAACACGAGTGAGATCGGCAATCAATTTTTCTTTCTGCTCCGGTGTGACTTTTGCGGCTTCCAATTTGATAATAGGCATTTTCATTCTCCTCTCATTTCAACAAATTTTTTGTATTTGTGCTGTAAATTCTATTAATCCATTGTCTTTGCCTTAATTCTTTATCTAATGCAACCTTCTTTTTCAGTAAAATTGGTGCCGGTACATACGGATAATCGCTGCCGTAAACAATGTGGTCAATATCCGTGATTTTTAGCAAAATATCCAGAGCGTCAGGCATTGGATCACCTGCTAAATCAAAATACAACCGCTTCAGGCTGTC
>CAJODU010000201.1 GCA_905233325.1 uncultured Selenomonadaceae bacterium | reverse complement strand
TGTAGATATGAAAGGCACTTGGAAAAAGGCAATACATAATACAGACTACACCTATGGTTACACATCAAACACCAATCTCAGAGTAAACCTGTTGACGGCCGGCAGTTACAAAATCAATTACAGCAATTAATATGAAGTAGGTGACGATATGGAAGAAATGCTTTTTAAAGCCGGAGAGTTCGGCGCACTCGGTCTCGTATGCTTTTATTTGCTAACCAAAGGCACTTCTGCCATGAAAGAATTAGCAGATTCCAACAAGGGACTTGCTGATTCCGTCAAAGAATTAGCAAAAAGTGTAGCAAAACAAAGTGACCAGATTGGAAGTCTTGACAATCGTGTAAATTCTTTTGAGTATCAGCTCAGAGGAATTGAAAATCGACTTGACAAGATAGAAAATTCACTACAGCGTTTAAACGATAGGAGTGACAAGAAAAATGGCACACATTAAAGTTTACGGCAACAATGAGCTTGACATCATTGAGACAAATCTTCAACCAAAAGACGGTCGTTCTCTTGATAAACGCTACTCTACTGATATGATTGTCATTCATCACACCGGCAGCAGAGTTGACACTGACCAAGGCGCAGTGCAAATTGACAACTATCACAAGAACAGTAATGACTGGGCAATGATAGGGTATCATTTGGTTGTCCGCAAAAATGGAGACGTCGAACGCGGACGCCCTGAGTGGGCAGTTGGTGCTCACGCCTCTGGTGAAAATTCTCATACTATCGGCATTCACCTTTCGGGCGACTTCAATGCAGCGGAACCTACAAATCTTCAAATTGAACATACCGCAATGCTGATTGCTTATCTCACTGAAAAATATGATATTCCTTGTGACCGTGACCACATCATCGGACATGATGAATGTTATGTTGGCGTCGGACATACCGACGGTTCCGGCTGTCCAGGTAGGAATTTGCAAAGTAAATTGGATTTAATCAGTGGCAAGGCTAATTTCTACAGGTACGGTCCGCCTAACAACAACGTACCGGCTGAAGTAAAGCCTGATGCAGTCGTCAAGACTGTAATTGAGATTCGTTCCGACGCGCCGATCAGCGAGGAGACAATCAAAAAAATCAGTGATATTTTCCACGAATCACTTTGTCCGAATGAGTCAATGTTACATTCAATTCCAAATTTCCGCTTCTTCAATAACAATGGTGTGATTGTCATCGGTAACAGCGACATCACGCCATATTCAACACGAATCGAATTTTAACAACATCTTTACTTGCTAAAGGTATTGTTGAGATACATTTATTTTTCGTCAATTTTTAAAGGAGTTGGTAAAAATGCTTAATAATCTTGGTGCTTTCACAGTCATTGCACAAAAAGGTGCTACCTCTATGCCGCAGAAAGCCGTCCTTGCTTGGGACAAGGCTTTTGAGGAAGGTTTTACCGGCGCCATCGGAAAACAGATTGCAAAAGGCACTAATCGTCTCTTCATTGCTGAGCAAACTCTGACGACCGAAAAGATGGAACGCCACATCGTAACCATTCTCATCAATGAGTTTGAAGGCAAATACACAATCGTCAAAGACAGCATTGAACGCATTATCTAAAACGCTGTCCGCCTGCTCGTTGAAAAAGAAATAACTAAACGTGCCAAATTTAGAATAGTCTCCGCACGTTAAAAGCCCTGTCATATCGGCAGGGCTTATTTTTTTGTTTAAAAATGTGTTTACCTGAAGAGTGTCTCAAAAACTCAACTACTTATTTGCGAATACGCCGCGCAATCAGAAGTTTTGCAACAGTCCTAAAAAGTCTACTTTTTTGTGCAATTATGCTGTATAAACTTTTTCGACAATGATGTCTTGGATCCACTTAGGTGGTTTAACCTTGCCTGAGTTCCAGTCTTGGATTGTTCGGTAAGGTGCATTTAAATAATCGGCAAGTTCTTTGATGTTCCAGCCTTTTGATTCGCGGACAGCTTTAATTGGATTTTCCGCTGCGTCGATTGCCTCTCTCTTTAGTTGCTCCTCAAGTTCACGGGCGTAAACTTCGGTGTCAATGTGAATCATTCTGACTGTTTCATTTGGTTTCAATACCACTTCATCAAGTTTTGACGCTTTTGGTATTTCTTTACCGTCGCGTTCAGCTCTCATCAAACGACCACCGAGAATGTCTTCTGCCATTTCGACAGCGTCGGCAATGTCATCACCGCAGGTGAACCAGTCAGCGTCATAGAAACGAACGCCAACGCCACCATCATCAGGATAGAAAATTGCAGGATATGCGTACTTCATAAATAATTGCTCCTCTCATTTATATTAAATAGCAGGCAGGATTTTTAAGGTTCGTTGCACCTGCCTTTTTGCTATTTTTTGATTCCTAGCGTCTTGAAGATGTCTGCTACAGTTCCCTTTTTGGCTTCTTTCGACCAGTGTCGTGGAATTTCAGCTTCAGGCTCGCCTTTTATATTTGGATTGTAGTATACGTCGTGCCTTTTATCGTAGCATTTGAACTTGCAGCCGTTCTTCTTCAAGATTCTTACTACTTCTGCCCAAGTCATTTATCAACCCCCTCTCAATGTCTATATTATATACGTTTTATGTGTATTTGTCAAGTGTTTTATATAATTATTTCGTATTTTTTTAAAAAAATGCCGCTCTCTTTGGAACGGCTGTACTTTTTTACTCAAGTTTTGGCTTTACTTTTGGCGACGCAGGATTCGCTCAAGGGTAATGCTGTAGATCCTTGCTCTCGATAATCTGCTATTCGTGTTATTTCGTCTGCAAGGTTCCTCAATTCGTGGACGCTTGCTGTCTTCAGAAATGTTTGATTGAGCATTTCGCCCATGCTCGGTGCTTTCGGCGGTTGCTGCATTGCCTTTTTCTTTCGCTGCTCTTCTTCATAGTTTTCGGCGAATTTACTAAATAATTCAAGGACGGTCGGACGCTGCTCTCTTGGAAATCGAATAAAAGCATTAAGCAGGCGTTCCATACTTTCACCATAGTGATTTTCTTCGACCATTTTTGCAACCGTTTCAATATCTTCTTCATGGTCTTTCTTTTGAGTGAACATCTCACCCTCGCCGGTGCGCAGCCACTTCTCGTTCACGCCGAACTCATTGCAAATAAGTTGAATAGTACGGTCTGTTAAATTACGAGTACCATTTTCAATGTTTGCATAAGACGATTGACCGAAATTAATTTTTTGACTGAATTGATTTTGACTTAGTTTTAAAGTTTTCCGTAACATTTTAAGGCGTTCTAACATTTTTGTCACCTCGCTTTTT
>CAJODU010000200.1 GCA_905233325.1 uncultured Selenomonadaceae bacterium | reverse complement strand
CAAAGCAGCTTCCAAAAGTGAAGTTTTGCCGGTGTTGCCATGTCCGACTACTGCCACATTGCGAATATTGCTGGTCGTATATTCCTTCATTGTATTACCTCCGATATTTTTGATTTTCTTTTATACCAATTATTTGTTTGATTCTTCACAAAGACAAAATCTCCTGCATTGAGTGCAAAAAGTTAGTGATTATCTTTCAATTCTCCTCAATTTGTGCTACACTATTCTCGGCCTCTTTAGGTCGTGAATACTTCAAGTTGAAGGTGATAATATTGAAATTGAATTTATCAAAATCGCTGGCGGCCTTTGAAGAGGCAAAGCAATTAATGCCCGGCGGCGTCAATTCTCCCGTGAGGTCTTTTAGTAACGTCGACTGCAATCCGCCTTTCATCTCTCACGCTCTCGGCTCCCACATCTTCGACATTGACGGCAATGAATATATAGATTACGTCGGCTCGTGGGGGCCTATGATTGTCGGACACGCTCACCCTCGTGTTGTCAAGGCACTTCAAGAGGTCGCGGCTAAGGGGACAAGTTACGGTGCACCGACAGGTTTGGAGTCAAAACTTGCCAAGCTCGTTATGCAGATATATCCGACCATTGAAGTTATCAGAATGGTCAACAGCGGCACGGAGGCGACGATGAGTACTCTGCGCCTTGCAAGAGGTTTTACCAAGCGCGAGAAGATTGTCAAGTTCATAGGCTGCTATCACGGACACAGTGACAGCTTGCTGGTGAGTGCCGGTTCGGGGCTTGCTACTTTCGGCGTGCCGTCCAGTCCCGGCGTTACTCAAGGCACTGCCAAGGATACGATTGCCATTCCGTACAATGACATAGCCGCCGTTGAGAGGGTTTTTGCTGAATGTGGTGAGGAGAT
This sequence comes from uncultured Selenomonadaceae bacterium, assembly GCA_905233325.1. GTDB lineage: Bacteria > Bacillota > Negativicutes > Selenomonadales > Selenomonadaceae > Quinella. The sequence continues at coordinate 3,016 of CAJODU010000200.1, read as the reverse complement.
TGCCGCCGTTATCGTTGAGCCGATTGCCGGCAATATGGGGCTTGTCCTGCCTGTTGAGGGTTTCCTTGAGACTTTGAGGAAGGTTACAATTAAATATGGTTCCCTGCTGATTTTTGATGAGGTGATGTGTGGATTCCGCTGTGCTCTCGGCGGTGCACAGGAACTCTACAATATTAAGCCGGATTTAACTTGCCTCGGTAAGATTATAGGCGGCGGTCTGCCCTGCGCGGCTTATGGCGGCCGTGAAGATATTATGAGGCAGGTATCGCCGGACGGCAAAGTCTATCAAGCAGGAACTTTGAGCGGCAATCCCCTCGCAATGACGGCGGGCATTGAGACTTTGAGCCTTCTCGTTGAGGACAAAGACTTCACAAAAAAAATCACAGCCAAGACTTCCAAGCTCATTGAAGGGCTAAAGTCTAAAGCTGCTATGTTTAATATCGATATTCAAGCTCAACAGGCGGGGTCAATGTTCGGTTTCTTCTTCAGTGACAGACCTGTCCGCAACTATGAGGACGCGGCGTCTGCCAATCAGGAGAGATTCAAAGCCTACTTCACCGCAATGTTGGAGCAGGGTATATATTTGGCACCTTCGCAGTTTGAGACGAGTTTTATGTCAAGTGTCCATACTGATGAGGACATTGACAGGACGATTGCCGCCGCCGAGACAGCCTTCAAGCACTGTGCCAATTGAAATGCAAGTCGGTAGAAAAATCACTTTGCTTGCAGTCTTCGCCTTTTTAGTAATCATCGCCTTTGTAAGCAGTCTGATGAACGGGTCGGTGGATATATCGCCGCTGCAAGTTCTCAGCATGCTTGGTATCGGCAGTGAGGCAGTGGACGAGACCAAGCAGCAGATACTCCAAAATATTCGTCTGCCGCGGACGATAGTGGCAATGCTTGTCGGCGTCAATTTGTCGCTTTCCGGTGCGATTCTCCAGGCAGTGATGAAAAATCCTCTCGCTGACCCCACATCATCGGCATATCTTCAGGTGCGGGATTGTTCGGTATATTTGTTATGCTCGTCAAAGGTGATGCCGGTGGCCTTGTGACTCCTGCGGCTTTCGTCGGTGCAATGCTGGCGGCATTTTTGATATATATCCTTGCCTGGAAAGATGGTCTGCGTCCTATTCGCGTGATTCTCGCGGGTGTGGCGGTGAGTGCCTTTCTCGGTGCCGGTATATCTGCAATGCTGATTTTCTACAGCGACAAGGTACACAGTGCCTTATTGTGGATGGTCGGCGGTCTGTGGAATCACGTTGAGATTCTATACCCCTACACGATCATCGGTGCAGTGCTGACTTTTTTGAGTGCACGTCATTTGAACATTTTGCAGTTGGGTGATGAGATTGCTAAGGGCTTGGGACTTCGCGTTGACTTGGTGAGGTCACTCTTGACGGCGGTGGCAGCTCTCTTGGCGGCAAGTGCAGTCTGCGTTGTCGGTTTGCTGGGATTTGTCGGGTTGATTATTCCTCATACCGCAAGGCTGTTGATTGGCTCTGATTACAGATTCCTCCTACCCGCGGCGGCGTTGTTGGGGGCAGCAATCTTGACAATCAGCGACACATTTGCGCGGACAATCTTCTCACCGACTGAACTGCCCGTCGGTATACTGATGGCAATATTAGGAGCACCGTTTTTCCTCTTCCTCTTGCGTAGGGAACTTTAGTTTCTTTGTCAAGAAAGAGAGATTGCTTGTTCAGATAAATTTTCTAATAAATTTTCTAAAAAATAAAAAAGCAGTGACTTTCATCTCACCGCTCATTTTTTCTCATTCTGTATAAATTTTACTGAAGGATCGCAGCTCATTAGCATATAACGCACTTGACAAATCACTTCTTTTGCTACCAAATTTCTCACCTCGAATTTATTCGATTATTTTTTAGAATTAGCGTTTGATATTATTGATAACAAAGACTTTCCTGTATAAAAAATACTTATTTTTATATCATTATAATTTGTTTCAGCAAGTAAACTAGCTTTGCCATTTGATGGAATAGATGAATTTGTAGCTTGTTTGAGTAAATTATTTATTATAGTTGATATTTTATTTAGATCTTCAGCCTTTGAAATAGTATTTTTATTTGATAATGAATAAACATATAAACTCATAACCATAGAATAGAGAATAAATGAATTTGAATCATTTCCTGTAAATTCTATTGTCAAATTATTAATTTTACCATTATCTTTTTTGTCTGAAAATGCATTAGTTGGAAATGCTATATCAAATATATATGCTGTGTCATTATATTTACCATTTTCTGTTTTTACTCCTTCAATTTTGAGAGCATTATAAAATTCTTTACCTGACAACAATGTACAATATACTTCTAAATTTTTGTTATATCTATTCATAAATTCATTTGACGTTATATGCAATGTATCATCATTTTTAGTATTATATGATTCACTATTACCATCATCTCTACAACCAACAATGAAAATTGCAATAATCAAAATTATCATCATCGAAAACAATTTTTTCAACTTCAGCACCTCCGAACGCCTGAAAAACCAAAAATTACACCTCTGAAAAATTTGGATAATCCATTATAAAAAAAAACGGTTGTCAAGCAATTTTCAAAATTTTCTTGATGATTTTTTAGTTATATTCGGCAAATAGTTCTGGAAATGAAAAAATCCGCCCTTTCCGGCAGATTAGATGATTAATCAGGAATTCCAAATCTGGTAAAATAATCCTTTTAAGTCAATATTTCTCTTTTTCAGGCGATAATCCATCTCAATATCAATCGGTACATCAAGACCGATCTTTTTTATGTACTCAACATCAGTGAAAATTTCTTTCGGTGTGCCAACCTTTACAATCCTGCCGCTATCCATTACGACAATGCGATCTGCCTGCCGTGCCTCTTCCATAAAGTGTGTGATATATATTATCGTAAAACCCTTGGCGTGGAGCTGCTTGATGACGTTGAGGACTTCTTCGCGACCTTGAGGGTCAAGCATAGCTGTCGGCTCATCGAAGACTATACATTTAGTATTCATTGCGAGG
>CAJODU010000199.1 GCA_905233325.1 uncultured Selenomonadaceae bacterium | reverse complement strand
ATCATTCCCTGCAATATACCATAAACCACGAGACCAACGACAAACATTGTCAGGTCTCGTTTTCTGACTGCGTTCATTATAACAACCACCTCACAAATATATTACTTAATCTCTATCCTCATCATAATGACCCTTACAAGCTATAATTCTGACATCGCCATTATCATCAATTTTATAAATCAGTCTATTAGTATCATCAATATGCCGAGACCAGCCGTCAATATGTTTCAGATGTTCCGGTTTGCCTATTCCTTTACCGGCACCATTGCGTTCAATATCCGTAAGCAACTTAGAAATTTTATCAGCTGTTTTCCGATTTTGATGAATCCAATACATAAATTGTTCCCAAGCTTCATCTGAAAAAAGTTTACCCATGGATGAGTTTCTCCAATTCTTCAGTAGTCTTCACAACAAATTTGCCTTCTTCAAATTGTTTTATACTTCTGTCAAGCATAGAAAGATATTCAGCATTTCGGAGGGATTTCATTGCCGACTCAAGAATAATATTTTCTACACTGACTTGTCCCTGAGTTGCATACTTTGAAGCCAAAGCAAATTCAGCTTCATTCAAATTTAATGTTAATTTCATCTTAATCAACCTGCCTTCCTTATGACAAAATCACACTCTTACTTCAAAATGGCTGCCTTTGTTGTCGTCCTCGGTCTTTGCTGAGGATTTATTTTTTAATGTAACCGGCTTGACAATTGGCTTGGGTGATGGAGCGGACGAGGCGGGCTTGGATTGTCTGTATTGATTCAGTGCCGACTGTCTCACTGCTGACGGCGGCTGACTGATGTCCGGTATGTCCAGCATTGATTTAGTCAATGGCGGCGTGCCGGATTTTGAGTCCTTATTGACGAGGAATTGACGAACGAAGACAAAGGCCAGCACTGCAACGGCGACGAGGGTAAACAACCAATAAGCCGCACCGTGAGAGTTGGAACCGTAAGAAGGCGCAAATAATCCCGATGAAGTCTCTGAAGATGTGGTGGAACCTAACGAGGATTGCTTTGCCGCCTCTTCCTGATCCAGACGCTTGAATTCGTTGAGGACAGCGCGACCGCGTTCAAAGTCAGTCTGTCCATTATCATTCAAAGCCGAACTTGGCGGAATTACCACCGTTGTCTGATTTCTCGGCTGTGAAGTGCCGCTGTCCGTGCCTTCGGATTCTTTGTCATCACTTTTGCGTTGTGTCGTGCGCTTAGTCAAGGCACCGGCACCGTTGGCAACGGCGTCTCTTGCCATTGTTTCAGGTGTTGTGACATTTCGAGAGGAGGGCTGCCTCTGCTGTGTTTGCGGCGTTGATTGAGTTTGTTTAGATTGTTGAGCTTGTGAAGTCTGCGCGGCCTTCTCCTGCTCCTCTTGAGTATCTTCTGCCTCTTCCTGTTGAGTTTGCTGACTCTTGCTTGACTTAGAGACGCCCGTCATTCCGCTTATTCCCTCAATCTCCTCAATGCGATCCTCAATTCCATGAATCCTGTCACCGATACTGATTTGCGGAGCGATAGGAGCCTCCGGCGCAGACGGCATAGTCAGTGCTTTAGCCATAGCTTACAGATAATGAGCGCGGAGTTCGTCAACGCTCTTTACCGAAAGATAAGAGGGGGCAATATCCATTGCCGTCTTGCACCCTGTTTGTCCCTCGCTATTGAGACGATAAGCCGCACGGGCATAGGCAACGAGGACGTTGGAGGTAAACTCAGGGTTAGAGTCAAGTTTCAGACTGAACTCAGCAATGTGATTGTGCTGCTTATCATTTCCTGTCTTGCCGCTGCGAATGACAAAACCGCCGTGAGCAAGCCCGCTGTGATTCCTGTTGAGTTCTTCTTCGCTGATGAAGTGTACTGTTGTGTCGTACTCGTCGAAGTAGTTGGGCATAGTCTTGATTTGACGTTCAACCTCAGCCGCATCGGCACCTTCCTCAAGGACGACGAAACATTCACGAGTATGCTTTTGGCGTGTCGTCAATTCAGGATTGCTGCCGCTGCGGACTGCCTCAAGTGCCGCATCAACGGGAATGGTGTATTGCTTGGCGTTTTTGACGCCCTTGATCCTTCTGATTGCGTCCGAATGTCCTTGACTGACACCCTTGCCCCAGAAGGTATAATCCTTACCCTCAGGCAGGACGGCATTGAAGTAAATCCTTGCGAGTGAGAAGAGACCCGGATCCCAGCCGACAGAGATCACAGCAACCTTGCCGCCCTCTTTGGCAGACTTATCGACATTTGCAAAGTGTTGAGGAATCTTGGCGTGAGTGTCGAAACTGTCCACGACGTTGAAGAGTTTGGCAAATTCGGGAGTCTGTATCGGCAAGTCAGTGGCACTGCCGCCACAGAGAATCAGCACATCAATTTTATCTTTCCAGTCCGCAATCTCCGTTACATTGACAACGGGAACACTCGGAGTATTTATCTTTAAGGTTGAAGGATCGCGGCGTGTAAATACAGCGACGAGCTCCGTATCTGGATTATCTTTAATCGCAAGTTCAACACCGCGACCGAGGTTGCCATAACCTAAAATACCAATTCGCATAATAATTTCCTCCTCATATCAAATTATATTAAAGCAATCTTTAGAAGAAGTATCCTCAACAATTTCTACATCTATCTTGAGTTTTTTAAAGTCATCTTTGAGCTTTTCGGCGAGAGCGTGG
>CAJODU010000198.1 GCA_905233325.1 uncultured Selenomonadaceae bacterium | reverse complement strand
AAACGCTATCCAAACGCATATTTAGTTTTACTTTATTGGGATTCTGAAATGTTCAGGCGAAATAGCCACAAACGTAAACAACTTGAAAAAGACCTTGCGGAGCAGGACTACAGAGCGAAATTATTTGATTTATTGTTTATACACCCTGAAAATTACACCATACCTGTCGACACGCTGAAAAATATCAAGCGATGGCGCAGAATGGTATTGCAATTTGAATCATATATGACACAAAAGCATTATAAAGAGTGCTATGAGGCTATTCTGAGCGGCGATCCCAAAAGTAGATCACAGCGTGCAATATACGCTAACATTTTTCAACACTTTGCAGAAATAAACAGAAGGGAGCAGGCGGAACGAGATGGACGAAAAACTATTTAAACCGCTTTCATCGCTCCAATGGGTGGAACGTGAAAGGCTGAAAGCTAATAACTACAATCCCAATAAAGTCAGTCGTGAGAATTTGGACTTATTAAAACAATCTATTTTAACAAACGGTTGGACATTACCAATCGTAGTGAGAGCTGATTACACGATCATAGACGGCTTTCATCGTTGGACGGTTTCAGGTCAAGAGCCTTTGAAAACAAAACTCGGTGGCAAAGTGCCTGTCGTGATAGTTGAGCATAAAGACCACGAAAGCGATATTTACGGCACCATAACGCATAATCGTGCTCGTGGTGTTCATCTTTTGGAACCTATGAAGGCAATCGTCAAGGAATTGTTGAACGCAGGCAAAACGGTCAAGGAAATTGGAAAGGAACTTGGTATGAAGCCGGAAGAAATTTTCAGATTAAGTGGCTTTACTCGTGAGCAATTTTTAGACCTTATGACAAAAGGCGTTGAGGGATATTCGCAGGCAGTCGTATATAAAAACGTACGGTAATTAAGTGCGGTGATGTCTGATGTGAAACTTAAACCATGGGAGAAACAACCAAAAGAATCAAGCAAGGCTTATGAGGCATTCGTTGTTTATAAAGATTTAGGCAACGGACGCACCTTCACAGCGGTGGCGGAAGAGTTGCACAAAAGTGTCAGTTTAATCCGAAGATGGAAAGAAAAATGGAACTGGCAAGAACGCGCCGAAGCGTGGGATAATTCCATTGCTGAAAAGGCACGGGCAAAGAAGGCGAAAGACTACGCAAAGATGATAGAAGTGCAGACTGGTATAGGTCAAATGTTGCAAGCTGAGGCAATAAAAGCAATTAAAGCTATGGATTTATCGAAAGCCTCATTGTCCTCACTTCTTGAAATGATAAATAGCGGTGTCAAAATAGAGCGTTCAGCGCGTGCAATGGATAAAAACGGCACGACCACCGAAAGCACATCATCAAATATTTTAGCTGAAACACTAACAAAAATATGGACTAATCGAAAATAAAGGACGGTGAGACACATGGCAAAGCAAGCATTAACAGAAAAGCAAAAGAAATTTATTGATTTTTATATTCAAACCGGCAATGCCAGCGAAGCCGCGCGTCAAGCCGGATATGCTGAAAAGACAGCTCCATTTATCGGAGCGGAAAATCTACAAAAACCTCACATTAAAGAAGCCGTTGCGGCACGTCTAAAGGAACTTGACGACGAGCGCACCGCTGACACGAAAGAAATTTTGCAATACTTAACGGCAGTAATGAGAGGTGAAGCTGATGGCGTAGAATTTGCGACGGTTGGAACGGGTAATGGTTATTCTAAAGTGGAAATATTCACCAAAAAGCCCTCAACTAAAGACCGCTTGAAAGCAGCAGAACATTTGGCAAAAATTAATGGAATGTTTGAAGAAAAAGTACAGGTTGAAGTCAATGCCTCCGAATTGCTCATAAACACATTGACGGCAATTTGGAAGAAAAAATCCGGCGGCGATCGTGATGGTTGATATACAAAAAGGACTTGAAACGTATTGTGACGATCCCGTTTTATTCGTCAAGGATATTTTGGGCGTTGAGCCGGACGTATGGCAGGCAGAGGCACTTCAAGCATTGGCAAATAATTCTCGCGTTGCGATT
>CAJODU010000197.1 GCA_905233325.1 uncultured Selenomonadaceae bacterium | reverse complement strand
TGTCTAAGGCGGTGTATGGCATTGTTGCAAGTGGTACCAAAATACGTCGTGTTTTGTCAAAAGAAACGAGAATGGAAATCAACGGTGCTTTTTTCTATAAAATGACTACGACTATAGATACTTTACTGTTGGCAAAAGAGGAAGCAGTCGTAATGTACAAGAAAAAACATTTAGACGTTGCGGCCATTCTCCAAAAGATTCTCCGAGAGTACAAGCCGGAACAGGCAGAAACCATAGAGCAGGAGCAGCTCGTACTCGACCTTCCAAAAACGCCGAGTACGGAAATTGAACCAGAGGTTAAGCCTGTGCAAGACGTTCCACCAATTACCACAACGGCAACGGGTATTCCCTATTTCTCCATTTTGGATATAGCCGACATCAAAGAGAGGGCAGTCGTCCTTGCTGATTCTTTCGGTATTGACCGCGGCTCGGCACTCAAGGCAATCATCTCTATCAAGTCCGAAGAAATGGGGAGGCCTCTTGGCGCATTGCTCGAAGCGATTAAATAAATCCCAAAGCCCGAACAACTAAAAAAGCACCGCTCTTCACGCCGCCGCAGTGCAATCTAATCATATCTGAACAGATTGAAATTGTCAAGAGGAGCGGTGAAAATGAAAATACACAAACAGAGGCAGAAACAGCGTGTCGACAAGCCCTACATCAAAGAAATTGACTTCATCTTCTACAACGAAATGGAAATCAGACAATCTATCCTTGACGAGCAGACAAAAGCCCGACCAATCATCAGAAACGCAAGCAAAGTATCAGACCCGACACCGTCGGAGGTGCTGGGGAATATGTATCCGCCCCCAGTCTTGGCAATAGCAATCAAGGACAGAAAGGGCGAGCTCCGCCCGATTAAATACCCTGAGCGTTGGTTGATAGTGATAGACCGCACCTATGCTTGGTGCAAAAGGCAGGAAGGCTGTCACTATGAAGTTGCACGCAGACGCTACAACGGTGAGGATTATCACAAAACTTGTGAAGACTTGCATATTGACAAGTCGACAGCTTCAAGGGTTATGGACGATATACGAACTTACGCTGCACTCCAAGCTGCTCAATATCATCTGATTACCATTGACTAATTTTACGAAAATCTGAAAAAATTTCTCTCTTTTCCTTGATAAAGTATTGACAAAATCTAAGAGATATGTTATACTTGACGTCGAGAAAGGAGGGAAAGCAATGGACTTCAATGATTTTCTCGAAATACTGAAAAACTTAATCGTCATTGGTTACACGGCGTGGAAGTGGTCGAAAGACTACAATAAAAAACCGCCGAGGCGAGTGCAGCAACACAAGTCAAAGCGGAAAACCTAATCGAAACGCTATGTAATTGGACAGGGGCGACAAGGAAGTCACCCTTTGTTCAAGTCCATTATACAGAAAATGTTAGAGAGAATCAAGAGCATTGACAAAGATTATTTAATTATTGCCGGTATTTGGCTGACAAGTGAGGTCGGCAACTTCACGGCGTTATCTTATGCTACAACGGCAGTAGTTGCAAGCTACCTTATATACAAGGTGACAAGCAATGAGGGGCGGTAAACGTGAAGGAGCCGGCAGACCTTTAACTGCAGGAGAGGTCAGAAAGCAAAGACAGCTCAGAGCCTCGACAGAGGAATGGGAACTGATAAAAAGGTTTGACAAGCTCATCAAGTACGGCGACAAAGAGGCTTGCATTAAAGCCTTGGCAGAACTTGAATCCAAAAAGTGAAACCGCTAAGCCGTTGTGGAAACGCAGCGGCTTTTTTGATTTCCAAAACTTTTTATGAAGGCAACGGGAATTTCTCCTATCGTTTCGACAAATTAAAAAATTTTTCTCAAAATCGATATTCTGCAACTAACTCCTCAAAATATGTGGTATAATATGTAAAATGTTGTTGTTCGGTGCTGTCCGGCGCGGCAGCAGAGCGCACAAAAGAGGCGTCTATTTGGTGGATAGGCGTCTTTTTTGATTCTAAAAATTGGAGGTAATTATTTTTGTTCGATAACTTTTGCAGAGCCGGAACGGTTTTCAGAAAAGACCCCACCTTCTTCTATGGCTTGACTATTGCCGCAA
>CAJODU010000196.1 GCA_905233325.1 uncultured Selenomonadaceae bacterium | reverse complement strand
ATGATACCGGCTATGGACGTTAGATTATTTGGACAGGCAATAGCACCCACATTGAAAATCTGTAAGCGATTTGTCGGTGAAGAGCCACTCGATACCGTAACTCGTCAATACAATGAAGCAATGAAAGATATGTTGCCCGGTTATGGTGTTGAATTAGTGGAAATTCCAAGAATTACCCTTGATGATGGAGAGCCGATAAACGCTACAAAAGTTCGCAAACTCATATTAGATGGAGATCTCAAAACTTGTGAAAGATATTTGACTATGCAAACATACTTGTATATTAGGAAAAATTTTAAACGTATTCGTAAAGAATTGAATAAAGGTAAATCATTTTTCGGTGGTGATATGATTGGGATTATGGAATAAATTTTCCAACGTTTTTCGCAAAAAAAAATCACAAAATACACAGGGAGGCTGGCAGGAGCAACCGATAAGGCACGAAACTGATTTAGATCGTGAGATTGCCGCACTCTATTCGGTATTGGTTGATATTATGGGATCAGATCGCTTGGTGATTCAAGCGGGAAAGATGGACGCCCTCAGATATATGCGCTCACAAGATCCGTGCGAGAGAGTATTGGCACTCCGCAGAATTTTGGAGGAAAACCCAACTATCACGCCTGCACCAAAAATTTCAGAGATACCTTCAGAGTTGACCAGACTATCCGAACAGATTGCAGATATAATGGCACGGCGCAATGTGGAGGATAAAATAGACCGAAAAATCAATGAGAAACTGGAAAAGGATCATCAGGAATATATCAAAGATATAAAAATGCAGGTGCTCCGTGAGGAGAAGAGCGAGGTAGAGACGCCGCACGACGCAAAGAAACGTGAGGAATTGGAAACTCTCGAAAAGGTCAAGCTCACTCAATCGGTTATGGAGCTGCTCCGCCCCAAGACGCTTGAGGAGATTGTGGGGCAGGAGCGAGCAGTAAAGGCTCTGCGATCAAAATTATCCTCACCCTATCCTCAGCATTTGATACTCTATGGCCCCCCGGGCGTCGGCAAGACTACTGCAGCAAGATTGGTGCTTGAGGCTGTGAGAGGCAACAAAATCTCACCGTTCGCGGCTGATGCCCCCTTCGTTGAAACTGACGGCACAACCCTCCGCTGGGATCCGCGAGATGTTACTAACCCCCTCCTCGGTAGTGTCCACGATCCCATTTATCAAGGTGCACAGCGTAACCTTGCCGAAATCGGTGTACCTGAACCCAAGCCGGGGCTTGTGACGGACGCTCACGGCGGTATTCTCTTCATTGACGAGATTGGCGAGATGGATTTAATGCTCCAGAATAAGCTGTTAAAAGTCTTGGAAGACAAGCGTGCTTTCTTTGAGTCCTCCTATTATGATCCCACTGATGAAAGAGTCCCCCCCTATATCAAAATGCTCTTTGAAAAAGGGGCTCCTGCGGACTTTGTGCTGATTGGTGCCACAACCCGCGATGCAAGCTATATCAATCCTGCACTGAGGTCGAGGTGTGCTGAGATTTACTTTGAACCTCTGACGCCTAAACATATAGTTGAGATTCTCAACAATGCGGCCAAAAAGTTGAACGTCACGCTTGACGAAGGCATTGCCGAGACTATCAGCGAATACACCATTGAAGGGCGCAAGGCGATAAATATTTTGGCTGATGCTTACAGTCTGGCTTTGAATGGTAAAAAAGCGAAAATCAACCTCACTAAAACCGTGACAGATACAGGCACAGATACAACTTTAGAGACGGTTTCTGTTGCTGATAGTCCTATCAAAATAACGAAAGAGAATATTTACGAAGTGGCACAAGTGAGCAGACTCTTCCAATTTGTCACGAAGAAGGCGTCAGATGAGGCTGTTGTCGGGCATATCTTCGGGCTTGGTGTCAGCGGCTTTCTTGGCAGTGTCATTGAGATTGAGGCAATGGCCTTCAAGGCGAACGAGAAGGGAAAAGGAACTATCAGATTCAACGAGACCGCCGGATCTATGGCTAAGGACTCCGTCTTCAATGCTGCCTCCGTCCTCCGCAAGTTCACCGGCAAGGATATTCACGATTATGATGTCCACATCAACGTCATTGGCGGCGGCAA
>CAJODU010000195.1 GCA_905233325.1 uncultured Selenomonadaceae bacterium | reverse complement strand
GCCACACGGGCTGTGTACATCGACAGGATAGAGGACGGCGAAATTGCGGGGAGAGAGTACCACACAACTCTCCGGCACCAAAGCCTTGTAGAAAGTCACATCTTTGGCGAAGTTGTAGGGTTCAGTGACCTTAATATCGGGACTGATCGGACACCAGCCGAGCAACTCCTCACCGTCAACAACGAATTGCACATCTACAAACTTACTGTGACTTTCCGGCTTGCAGTCCCCCGCCTTACGTGTCTCATAACGCTGCAGCTTGGCAGTAATATGTTCACCCACAGGATATGCACCTTCTGCCATATCGCGGAAATCGGTATTTTTCAAATATTCCAGCACTTCCTTAAGTACGGGATTGTAACTATTATAGTTTGTATTATCAATGTTACCAATAAGCATACTTTGCACCTCACAATCTATACCTTTATATAATATAGCACAGTAAAAGGTACTTTGTCCATAGTTCGGACATATTTCTTCACACCGCCACTCAAACCCTTGACTATCCTGCTCATTATGATACAATAATCGAAAAAACATCAAGGAGTAATACTATGATAACAATTGATGATATACTTGAAACCAATCGCATGATAACTCATAACAAACTTGACGTAAGGACTATCACCATGGGTATATCTCTGCGTGATTGTGCTCACCCCAATATCAAGCAATTCTGTCAAAATATTTACGATAAGATAACGACTTCTGCTGAATTTCTCGTCAAGACCGGCGAGGATCTTGAGGCTGAATATGGTGTCCCCATCATCAACAAGAGGATTTCTGTGACGCCTATTGCCATAGCGGCGGATGCCTGCAAGACTGATGACTATGTCCCCGTTGCTGAGGCTATGGACAGGGCGGCGAAGGCGGTGGGTGTCAACTTTATAGGCGGTTTCTCTGCTCTCGTCGAGAAGGGCTTTACTAACGGCGACAAGATTCTGATTAATTCAATTCCGCAAGCCCTTGCCACGACTGATGTTGTCTGCAGCAGTGTCAATCTTGCCTCAACTAAGGCAGGTATCAACATGGACTGTGTCAGGCAGATGGGCGAGGTTATCAAGCGTACTGCTGAACTCACTCGCGATCAGCAGGCTCTCGGCTGTGCCAAGCTGGTCACCTTCGCCAACGCCCCGCAGGATAATCCTTTCATGGCGGGTGCCTTCCACTTCCACGGCGTCAGCGAGGCGGAGCGGGTTATCAACGTCGGTGTCAGCGGCCCCGGCGTCGTCAAGCACGCACTTGAGGGTCTCAAAGGTGCGGACTTCACAGAGATAGCCGAAGAGATCAAGAAGACCGCCTTCAAGATCACACGGGTGGGGCAGCTTGTCGCTCGTGAGGCGTCGAAGAGGCTTGGGGTGCCGTTTGGGATAGTTGATGTGTCTCTCGCACCGACGGCTGAAGTTGGGGATTCTGTGGCGAGGATACTTGAGGAAATGGGCTTGGAGAGTTGCGGTGCACCTGGGACAACGGCTGCCCTTGCTCTGTTGAATGATGCTGTCAAGAAGGGCGGTCTGATGGCAAGTTCCCACGTCGGCGGATTTAGTGGGGCGTTTATACCCGTCAGCGAAGATGAGGGAATGATAGCGGCGGTCAAAGCGGGCTCTTTGAGTATTGAGAAGTTGGAGGCGATGACTTGCGTCTGCAGCGTGGGGCTGGATATGATAGCGGTTGCAGGGGACGTCAGTGCAGCGACAATCAGCGGTATCATAGCCGACGAGGCGGCGATAGGAGTGGTGAACAACAAGACGACAGCGGTGAGGATTATTCCTGTGCCCGGCAAGAAGGTCGGCGACGTTGTGGAGTTTGGCGGCTTGTTGGGATATTGTCCAATAGTGCCGGTTCGCAGTGAATGGAGCAGTGAGGCCTTCATAGCACGCGGTGGCAGAATTCCCGCGCCCGTCCGCAGCCTGACTAACTAACCTTGGAGGATTCATTAATGGACATAGTGCCGATATTACTGCAGACGCTGTTGGTGTTGTTTTTGATATTTATGAACGGATTCTTCGTTGCCGCGGAATTCTGCTGCGTGAAGATGAGGGCAAGCCGCCTGGAGACCCTCATTCAGGAGGGGAATAAGCGGGCAAGGTATGCGAAACGGCTTACTGATGAGCTTGATGAGTCGCTCTCAGTCACCCAGCTCGGCATCACGCTTGCCTCTCTGGGGCTTGGGTGGGTCGGCGAGCCCTTCGTGGCTGAATTAATCCTCCCCCTCGCACATTCGCTGGGGTTGAATGATACCGTAGGTCACACACTCTCATTCATAGCCGCCTTCACCATCATAACCTCAATGCACATAATCCTCGGCGAACTGACACCCAAATCCATGGCAATCTCCAACACCGAGAATATCCTTCTGACGATTGCCCTGCCTATGCTGATCTTCTGGAAGGTGATGTACCCGTTCGTCTGGCTGCTCAACAAAACCGCCACCTTCGTCAGCCACCACCTTGGGCTTAGCCACACCGGCGAAGCTGAGATTGCCCACAACCCCGAAGAAATCCGCCTCCTTATGGAAGAGAGCCACCGCCAGGGCTTGGTTGACGATACCGAAGTAGATTTCGTGGATAATGTCTTTGACTTCACTGAGCTCAACGTCCGCGAGATAATGGTGCCGCGCACTGATATGGTCTGCATTTACCTCGACAAGCCCTACGAGGAGAACTTGAAAATCATTCTCGAAGAACAGATGACACGCTATCCTATCTGCAAAGAGGACAAGGATCACATAATAGGCTTTCTGCACGTCAAGGACTTGATGAACGCGATAGCCGGAGGTAAAAGCCGCGTCAGCTTTAGGCATTTGGCTCGCAAGGTCTTTGTTGTGCCGGAGAGTATGGACGTTTCGGTTTTGTTGAAGACTATGCAGAAGAATCGCTCGCAGCTTGCCATTGTCGTCGATGAATACGGCGGCACAGCGGGAATGGTGACGATTGAAGACATAATTGAGGAGATAGTCGGCGATATTCAAGATGAATTTGACGAGGAGCGACCTTCGGCGGAGCGTCGTGGTGACAACGTCTGGTCGATTGACGCCAAGATGATGCTTGAAGATTTGGAGGACGTTTTGGGTATCAAGATTGATGATGATGACGTCGATACAGTCGGTGGTTGGCTCTACGACAAGCTCGGCGGGGATCCCCAAGTCGGTCAGCAGAGTTCATACGAGGGCAATATCTTCAGTGTTGAGGAAGTCGAAGGCGTCAGAATAACCCGAATCCTCGTTCGCCTTGCCAAGCCTTATACTGAAAGGGGGGATTGATATG
>CAJODU010000194.1 GCA_905233325.1 uncultured Selenomonadaceae bacterium | reverse complement strand
TCGTCGGCAGTCACATCAATGAGCTGAGAGCAGGTGCCGACCGTCTGATATTGCACATGTTTTGTCTTCATGAAGATAACAATTCTTTTATGTGATACTATTTGTAGCGGATGGCTACCATCGCGAGATCGTCAACAGGCTCAGCATCGCCCATATAGGTTTTGACGGAGTTGGCGATGTAGTTGACGAATGGCCCTGGAGCAGGGTTGAGCTTCGAGGCCTGCAGGGCATCACCAAGGAGACGACGCTCTCCAAAAGGTTTACCTTCGACATTGAGAACGCGGAAAGAATCTTCATGATCATATTTGAGCTCCAACTTCCAATCCAAGATATAGCGCTTGCAATCATTAATCGTGAGCTGATGAGTGAACCTTTCTTTTCTGTAATACATTTAAAAATACCCCCTTGACGCGAGGGGCGATATATGTTATACTATCTCTTGCAAATGATTTTGCGCGAAATTAACACAGTACGCCCGTTCGCGTTTTATGAAATTTTTTGTGATATGAATATAATAACAGAAACGGATTGTACTGTCAAGGATAAAAGAAAGAAGAGACCGCGACCGCCTTTGTTGGTGGTACGGCCTCTTTAATTTTAAGTAACTCTTCTATCTAACAGGTTGTCCGTGATATGTCATTATATCCACGTCCGAAGTGCTAACTAGAATGGAATTTCAGTATTGCCTACAGCCTGCGGTGATTGCGGTTGCTGAGGTGGTGGCCAGTTGCCATTAGACTTACCCTTCGCCTGATACTGTGACTTGTTAGCAGAATAGTTACCTCTGTTGCCACCATTAGCCCTGTCTGCCTTGACGAACTCGAACTTCTCAAGAGTGACAGAGAGCTTGCCCTTCGGTTGGTTATCCTTGCCCATGTAAGCGCTGCAATCAAAGACATTACCGGTGATGAGCAGTTGAGTACCTTTTTTGCAATAGGTAGCAACAGTCTCGCCTTGCCTGCCCCAAGCGCTGACCTCGACAAACAAAGTCTTTTGAGCGCCTGTGTTATCTTTAGCGCCAACTTCAACAGCAAAAGGGAATGTGACATAGTTTTGACCGCCTGGTGTAGTCTTCTGCTCTGGATCACGCGCCAATCTACCTAACATCTTGACATCAATAGCCATAATATAAAACCTCCAATAAATATATCTATAAATTAATTTTAATTAAAACCAAACACCTTGTACATATCAACTAATTTTCGGCCGGACAAGTGGCTAATAGGCTTGAAATTGCCTTGTACGTGATTTCTGCATGTATAATGTTTGCAAATCTCCGGTCTAACAGGATAGATTTGACATTTTTCTTTAGCCTCAGTATCCATAAAAGGGCAATTATTTTAGTTTTTGTTGACGGTTGTATCATCAAGATAACCACGCCTGCGATTTTTCTCGTTACCTTCTTTACAAAGTTCATCACGTGCCTTTTCATCGTAGCCGAGATATTGCATACAGGAAACACAAACAGTGATTAAATCTTGTAATTCCTCGCAAATGCAGGCAGTTTTAAAGCCCTCTATGGTTTCTTCCATTCTGTCAAGGTCACCATCATCTGCCCAAGTAGTTTTGACCTCGTCGAGTTCCTCATTAAGTTTAGCGAACCAATCAAGAGGCATATAATCCTTAATGGGCTTGCCATTTTTGTCGCGAACCACCGGCAGCGGTTTACTTAATTTTGCCTTGTCATTCTCATAAGCCTCATTGTCTTTGTATTTAGTCATAATTTCTATTCTCCTCATTTGAGACTTTGTCAATTAACTCACCTCAACCTTCAGATTTTGCCCTTCGACAACCTTGAACATAAACACTTGATTTGGCATATTTGTAAGTATAGATGAAGAATTGCTAGTAATGCTCTCAGCGTCATCAATGAATATCGGCAGCTCTACCTTGAAATGCTCCTGCAAGGTCTTAATGCAATCTAATGAAGCCTTCACTCTCTCGCCAGTCGACAGCGCGGAACTATAAGGCTTGTCGTCCAATAATACCTCGCAGCAATCTTTGATTTCTCCAGTTGTAACATAATAATCAAAGAGTTTAAACTTGACATGTTCTGCTCAATGAGCCTGCACTTTGTTTGTTGGAAGTCTTTCAGCAGCTGTAACTGTATATTTAATTCATTCATAGTATTTTCTAGTTGTATCTGCTGATTTTGTAATTGAGCAATTCTAGCACTTCTATGATCTTGCTCTTTAATGAGTTCCAATTGTTGCCCAATGCGGTCAATCTCGCGTTCTAGCAATAACTTCTCCTGTAAATTTTGTGCCAGCAGTTGACTACTATTGTCAGGGCCACAATGCACTTGCGAATCCTGCAACTTTTGAATGTGTGCCTCGTAATCCTGTAACTGTTCATTGTACGTTGCAAGTTGAGCATTAATTTCGTCACCTTCTTTTTGCATTTTAGCTAACTTTTTAGCCTGTTTAGCCTTGAAAGTCTCCAAAGGAATAGCTTGACCGCAATGAGTGCAAATACCAGGTGTTGCATTAGCGACTTCTTTGTACTCTTTGCGTAGCATATCGCGCCTGGTCTGTAAGCATTGCACTTGACCCCAAATGATCGTTTTATCATGCTGTAACTGCTGAATCTTGTCATTATTATCAATTTGCGGCGTTGCTTCTTCCTGTAAGGCCTTGATTTTGGCTTCCACTGCTCTCAATTCCTCATTCTTAGCTGCTAATTCCTCATTGAGTTTTTCCTTGTTTCCGAGGTCGTCTTTCTGTGAATAATTCAAGCCTTTAATTTCGTAAGGTATAGCTTGTAATTTATCCTTACAAATTTTTTGTTGAGACTTAAGAGCCTTGCGAACTTCTTCAACACCAGTGCGATCAACTTTGTCAAAAATCTCTACAAATTCGTCATTTTTAGCAAGTACATCTTCATTTTTGACACTGCACATGCTCATCAAAATCTCGCGGCGCTGTTTCCAGTCCATAGATGGAAATTGCCCAAGTTGGCTAAAAATAGAAACATGCTTCGTATTGAGCAACTCAGCAATTTTAGCAAGATAAGCGGCTTTAGAAGGAATAATAACATCATCAATGTAGTACTTAGAACTGGAACCATGAAACACCCTACAAATAGTGACATCATTGTCGAAAGAAACACTGACATTAGGATAAGTGGTAGGCAAAACAGGATAACCATCAATGATAGGTCTAACCTCGCCAGCGTCCAACCCTAAAACCCATTGCCAAGCATAAACGATAGAGCTTTTACCTGCGCCATTCTGCCCAGTGACAGTGACATTGTGCCCATCAGGTTGAACAATTAATTGAGATATACCTTTAAAATTTTGAATTTCAAGTGACTTAATACTCATTAATAAACACCACCCTTCAATAAAATTAATGCTTCTTCGACGCTTCGACAAATATCACCAGGAGCGCCGTCCTGCCGAAACAATCTGTGCAGGGCTAGTTGCTCCTTAGATACCCTGCCGGTCGGAGTTTTAACCTCAATCCAGAAAAACAATGCAGCACGCTTACCGACCATTTCTTGAGATATAACTATAGAACGATAACCGCAAAGATCAGGGAAGCCTTTAGGAAGTCCTGTAGAAAACCAGCGAGGATTAGGCATGTAGATACCGTTGCCTTGCTTGAAATACTGCCCAATCCAGCCGGAACCAACATTAGTGCGAAATAGCTGTACACCAGGGAAATAGTCCGCAGCCTCTCTAATTTGATCTTGAATCTGCTTCTCAGTCATCTATTTTAACCGCCCTTTGAGCGACGTTGATGGTAACTTGTGTACCGTCAAAAATCCTTGTCAAATTGCTTCACCGCCTATCGATGCGACATACTGCCCATAAGTCATGCCACGGGCTTTAGCTTCGGCCTGTCGCTGCATACGCAACTTGTGAGCGCTCTGAGCTAACTTTCTATTGGCCTCAGATTCCTTGCGGAAG
>CAJODU010000193.1 GCA_905233325.1 uncultured Selenomonadaceae bacterium | reverse complement strand
GTCAGGCAAAATGCCTTCGACTGAATCAGTCACAAACACCTCGTTGCAATAGAGCTGAATCTTGTTGCGCTGGAACTCGTAACGGTTCGAAATCTTAGGAAAATAAAGGATTCCCGTGAGGTTAAACGGATAGTCGACATTCAGATGAATATGGAACATTGGCTCGGTGAAGTTCATCGGATACAAAGTGTGATAAAACTCATTGTATTCCTTGTCCTCAATGGTTGACGGAGCTTTCTTCCAAAGTGGAGCCACATCGTTGATAATCCATGGTTTTTCTACCTCTTTGGTCTTCGGTTTGCCGTCTTTGTCAGTCTCACCTTCAATAGGCTCTTGCACTTTCTTCGTTCCGAATTGAATTGGCACCGACATGAATTTGCAGTATTTGTTGAGCAGTTCACGAATCTTGCTTTCTTCAAGGAAGTCGGCGCAATCATCTGATACATAAAGGATTACGTCAGTACCGCGGTTAGCTTTCGCAATAGGATTCATAGTGTACTCAGGCGAGCCGTCGCACTCCCAGATAACGCCTTTTTCATCGTCTTTCTGAGTGTAAGACTTAGTAATCAGTGACACTTTCGACGACACCATGAAAGCTGAGTAGAAGCCTAAGCCAAAATGTCCGATGATGTTGGCAGCCTCAGCCTCGCTATTGGTCTTGAATTTCTCCACAAACTCAGTTGCGCCGGAGAAAGCGATCTGATTGATGTATTTGTCGACTTCCGCCTCTGTCATGCCGATGCCGTTATCGCGCACGGTGATGGTCTTTTTCTTCTTATCGACTTCGACTTTGATGGTCAAATCGCCCAACTCGCCGTTGAATTCGCCTGCAGATGCAAGGGTTTTCAGCTTTTGCGTCGCATCGACGGCATTGCTGATTATCTCACGTAAAAATATCTCGTTTTCAGAGTATAAAAACTTTTTGATTACCGGAAAAATGTTTTCCGTTTTAACACCAATAGAACCGTTTGTCATATCTTTTGTATTTAATTTTCATTTTTTTTCGTGAAACATCAAAATTCATGCCAATTTTTATTTACTGACAAAATGTCAATTTATTTTGTATCTTTGCAAAAAAGAAAAACGGATGGAAAAATTCTTTGAAAAACTTGAATCGGCACTCCAAAACAACACAATGGTGAAGATTACATTATCCAAGCCTGTTGTGAAAAACGATGACTTGATAAATGTTTATATTAAACCTATCTTGTTGAAAGACAGGAAGATGTGTCAGTTTACATATCGTTATGAGCGCCGTGATGAGACGAAGAATTTTGACGCTGTTCAGACGATGGAGCAGGTGAGGAGCCTTGTCCCGACTAACTTTCAGAATGTGTCGCTTTTCACCTTTACGGAAGACGTGACGCTGCTTGTCAGCAAGAAAGGCAAGCCCACTCTGATGTGTAAGAAAATCAACGAGAAACGTGATGCTGACTTGAGTCATGACCATGAGAAACAACGTTTGATTGACCCTACAAAACCGTGGTGGAATCTCCTTGGACTGACATCACGCGACGGCAAGGTAATGGCTGACATGCAGCATAAGTTCAAGCAGATTTGCAAATACGTGGAAATCGTTGACGGCGTGATGCGTCAGACCAAGTTTGACGACGAGGTTCACATTGCCGACATGGGGGCAGGGAAGGGCTACCTGACGTTTGCGCTTTACGAATATCTTACCACGCATTACGACAAGAAAATCGTGATGGAAGGGGTGGAGATTAGACCGAAGCTGGTGGAGAAGATAAATGAGATTATAAGGATAAACGCTTCGCTGATAAATGGGAGAAGTAATATGCAATTCATACAAAATTCAATTGCCGATTACAAACCATCAAAATTGGATGTGTTGATTGCCCTTCATGCTTGCGACACTGCCACTGACGACGCTATATTAAAAGGTATAAGAAACAATGCCAAATTGATAATCTGCGCGCCATGCTGCCATAAGCAGGTGAGGAGGGAGATGGAGAAATCCGGTAAGTTTGATTCCATTACAAAATACGGTATCTTCCTTGAGCGTCAAGCGGTTATGATTACCGATGCGGTGCGAGCCTTGGTTTTGGAATATTGCGGCTACAAAACTCAGGTTATGGAGTTCATTGAGATTGACAACACCCCGAAAAAC
>CAJODU010000192.1 GCA_905233325.1 uncultured Selenomonadaceae bacterium | reverse complement strand
CGCAACCGTCGAAGAGGCGGCGTTGATTATGTATAATAACAAAGTCGGCGGCCTTCCGGTTATCAGTGATGTTGGTGCAGTTGTCGGCATTATAACCGCCACTGACATACTGAAAACCTTTGTCAATGTTATGGGTCTGCCCTCCGGCAAAACTCGCCTGACACTTGAGATTGAGGACAAGATAGGCACTATTGCCGATATAACCAAAATATTCGCAGAAAATGATGTAAACCTTGACAGTATCATAACCTGCCGCAGAGATGATGGTAAATATGATCTCGTTGTTCGCGTTGACGACAAAGAAGATGGAGTTGACGACATTAAAGATAAGTTGGAGGAAAAGGGCTACAAGGTGATCCACGTTGCCAAGATAGGTTAAAAGAGATTTATAAATGACAGTGAAGGTGAGGTGAATATCGTGAGTAATTTGGCTTATGATTACAGAATAGAGGAATCGCCGCCTTACGAGATTATCGAAGGAGTGAAAACTATTATGTCACCGGCTCCCAATTTGAATCACGGAACTATTGTTGGAAGATTGTATTTTGAATTTATTAATCATATTTTTAAAAATGATATTGATGCTGCGGTATTTGGCGATAATACTGATGTTTACCTTCCCGATGGCAACCTCTTCAAGCCGGATTTGGTAGTCGTTTGCAATCTTGATATTGCAGATCGCGAAGGAGCCATACACGGTGTGCCGGATATGGTTGTCGAGGTACTCTCACGCTCAACAATGAAAAAGGACAAAGGCAAGAAAAAAAATATCTATGAGCACAACGGCGTCAAGGAATATTGGGTTATCAATCCTTGGTCGAAAACAGTTGAAGTCTATCATCTAATTGAAGGTAAATTTGAACTTGATAATGTTTATCAGGTCTTTACCGAAAAGGAATTTGAACGTTTGGAAGAGAATGAAAAAGCTGAAGTAACATACGATATTCCCGTTTCAATATTTGAAGATTTGACGATAGACGTGCGAAAAATCTTCAAATGGTGGGGTGAACATTGAGCAAACGATGATGAAAGTGAGGTGAATATCATGAGCGATGTGGCTTATGATTACAGAATTGATGAAGAGCCGCGCTATGAGATTATAGGAGGTGAAAAAATTATCATGGCAGCAAGTCCTTATCCGAGCCACAATAACGTAGTGACACAACTAACGATTATTTTTGGAATTTATATCAATAAGAAGCAGAATGGTAGCGCAATCTTTGCAGATGTTGATGTGCATTTGCCGGATGGCGATGTCTTTCGTCCAGACTTTTACGTTGTTCGCAATCTCGATATAGTTCAGAGAAATAAAGGTATTTACGGTGTTCCTGATATGGTTGTCGAAGTTCTTTCACGATCAACCGCTAAGAAGGATATGGGTGAGAAAAAAGACGCTTATGAGAAGCACGGCGTCAAAGAATATTGGATTGTTGATACTAACAACAAAAGTGTACAAGTTTATTTGCTCGATAATGGCAAGTTTAAGCTAGACTATGTATATCAAATCTATTCTGATGATGATTTGGAAATACTTGAAGAGTCCGAGCGCAACAGTATCAAGTATGATATTAAAGTTTCCATCTTTGATGATTTGGTTGTTGATGTGCGTGATGTCTTTAGATGGTGGGTATAAGCTGATATAAATAATTTAGGAAGATTGGAGAGATAAATTTTGCAGGTTTCTACAAAATGGCTGAAGGATTACATAAAGATTGATATTACGCCGGAGGAACTGGCTGAGAAGTTCACAATGGCGGGTGTGCCGGTTGAAAATGTTGTACACGCCGATGAGGGACTTGAAAAAGTTGTCACCGGCAAGATTGAAAAGTTGGAGGCTCACCCTGATTCAGATCATTTGCAAGTATGTCAGATGAATGTCGGAACAGGTGAACTTCTGCAGATAGTGACAGGTGCGCCGAATGTCAAGCAGGGGCAAGTTGTGCCTGTTGCTCTCGTCGGTGCTCACTTGCCGAATGGTCAGAAGATTTCTAAAGGCAAACTGCGCGGAGTGGCGTCAAATGGTATGCTCTGCTCCGCACAGGAACTCAACCTTGACCTTGAGGGGCTGCCTGAAGAGCAGAAGACGGGTATATATATTCTGCCTGATGATACCCCTGTCGGCGTACCCGC
>CAJODU010000191.1 GCA_905233325.1 uncultured Selenomonadaceae bacterium | reverse complement strand
CAGCATAAACACCGCTGCCGATTGTAATATTTCCAATGAGTTCATCAGTTTGATTGAGCTCATTTTTTGTTTTATCGACCAATGATAAAATTTCTTCAGCTCGTCTTTGTAAGATTATGCCTTCTTCAGTCAAAGATATATGGCGACCACGATTGAAAAGTTTTTTGCCGATTTCATTTTCAAGATCAACGAGTTGACGTGACAAAGTTGGCTGAGTTAAATGCAAAGTTTCAGCTGCCTTTGAAATATTGCCTTCATTCGCGATTGCCAGAAAATATCTCAATAATCTTAATTCCATAATTATCTATTCCTAACACGTATATTTAATATAGAAAAAGAGCATTTTACAAATATTTTAAAGCATATTACAATAAAGTCAAGAAAAAAACAGGAGTTGACGAAAATGAGCAGCTTTTCAAGACGAGATTTTTTTAAACTTGCAGGAATGACAGCAATGGGAGCAATGTTATCAAATATAGGAATGAATAGAGCATTAGCACAAGCACCGGTAATTGGCAGCAAAGAAGTCACAGCTAAAACAGCCGGTTCAAAAGCTAAAGTTTATTTCACTAAACATATCGACGCCAATCATCTTTTGAAACTTTACGAAAAAATTAACGAGGGAATTTACGGAAAAGTAGCAATCAAGCTGCACACCGGAGAAGCTCATGGTCCTAACATTCTTCCTCGCGATATGGTTAGAACATTTCAATCAAATATACCGAATAGCAACATAGTTGAGACAAATACAATGTACGTTGGAGACCGTGACACAACGGAAAAACATCGGCAAACACTCAAAACAAATGGCTGGACATTTTGCCCTGTTGACATTATGGACGAAGATGGCACAATTATGCTGCCGGTGAGGAATTATATTCATCTTCCAGAGGTTTCAATGGGCAGTCATATAACAAATTATGATTCAATGGTCGTTCTCACTCACTTCAAAGGACACGCACGCGGTGGATTTGGCGGATCACTCAAAAATATTGCGATTGGCTGTGCTGATGGTCAAATCGGCAAACGAATGGTTCACGGTTTTACAAAATCAACTGCGCCCGGTGCTGATGATTGGGTTGGAAGTATGGCTAATGGCGCACTTTTTATGGAAAATATGGCAGACAGCGGCAAGGCAACTTGTGATTATTTTGGCAAGCATATAGTTTTTATCAATGTGATGAGGAGAATGAGCGTTGATTGCGATTGTGCAGGAACATCTGCAGCGGAGCCAACAATTCCTGATTTGGGCATTTGCGCTTCTACGGATATTCTTGCAATCGATCAAGCCTGCATTGATATGGTTTATGCTCACCCTGACAGAAAAGATTTAGTTGAGCGCATTGAATCTCGTGAAGGTCTTGCACAGCTCGAAGCAATGAATAAATTGAAGATGGGCAATCCGCAGTATGAAATAATCTCTATTGATTAGAGTGAACTTCACGGAGGAATCAAACACAAGCCTGAAGAAAAAATATTTAGAAGGCGGTGAAAAAATGGAAAATTTGAAGCGAATCTTAGCATCATTGATTGGAGTGATGATTTTGAGCACAGCATCAGTCAATGCTCGATCAATTCGTACGCCTGATGGAAATATGCCGCTCGTTCATTGGGCAGTTGTTGAGTCGACTGACGGCGATATGCAAAAAATCATTGATATTGGTGCAAAAGTTTTGGCGCCTGTCGTTCCGAGTGAATCTGGTACTTATTGCCTTTATGGAGGTATTGATGTCGAAAATCCAAACGTGATGAGACTTTTGGAAATTTACGAGAGCTTTGAGGCTTATCGAATACACGGCTCAAGTGAGGCATTTCAGCAATATCGTGCTGAACGTCTGCCAATACTCAAAGGGCTCAAAATTCTCGAAGTCAATGGCATTGTACTTGAGCAAAAGTCGGAAGGTGTAGGCACAATCGTTTATATGCGTCGAATTGAAGTTGAACCAGCGCAGCTTGCAAAATATCAGCAATTAGTCAGTGAAGAGGCGATTCGTGCCATTCGTGAAGACAGCGGCGTTATGGGAATGTTCATCACGGCAGAGCAAGCCAATCCAAATATCATTCACACTATGGAAATTTACAAAAATGCCGCCGCCTATGAAAATTATGTAAATTCACCTAAAAATCAAGAATTGACGAAAAAGACTAAATCTATGATAATTTCTGCAAAAACTATTGAAAATTTGCCGACGAAGATTATTTTGAGCGATAAGGGTTTTAGACAGTGAAGCGGCGAGAGTTCATAAAATTAATGACGGCAGGAGCATTGATGATGATATTAGGCAAAAATGTAATAGTGACGGCTTCCACAAGAAAAGTTGATTTTCATTCACACGCGATATTGCCGTCATATATCAATGGAATGAAAAAGTTAAAAATAGACGCAGCGGCTGAAGAAGGTTTTCCGCTTCCAAAATGGTCGGCAGAAAATCATTTGCAATTTATGTCAGACGCAGAAATAGATTTCAGCATACTCTCAATGCCGACGCCGCACATATCAAATTTTGAAGTTGCAAGAGAAATCAATGAAGAATTTTCAGCAATCTGCAAAAAATATCCTGATAAATTCGGATTTGTTGCAACTTTGCCATTGCCGGACGTTGAAGGATCAATCGCAGAGATAGATTATTCAACAAAAAAGCTCGGCGCACTCGGATTTAAAGTGGCGAGCAATAGCGAAGGAGTCTATTTGGGCGATGAGCGGCTTGATCCAATCTTCGCTGAATTAAATCGACAAAAATCTCTTGTGATAATGCACCCAAGTCCGGCTAGACAACTTCCGCGTGAAAATGTCGTAACGGGTCGAGTAATGGCGTTGTACGAATATCCGGCAGACACGACAAGAGCGGTTTTGAATATGCTGGCAAATGGAACGCTGGAAAAATTTCCTGAAATAAAATTTGTCGTGCCGCATTGCGGATCATTCCTGCCATATATGAAACAAAGAGCCGGCGCAATGTTTCAAATGCTGTCTTCGATGAAAATGATGGAATCTGTCAATATAGAGGACAGCCTGAAGCGGTTGTATTTTGACTTAGCAGGAGATCCAATGCCGGACGCTCTGGATATTTTGCTCAAAATCACGGATATTGACCATATTGTTTACGGCAGCGATTATCCTTATGTACCGGCACCAATATTACTGAAAAAGAAGATTGCATTAGATAAAGAATTAAGACAGCGACAATGGATTAATAGAATTTACAGCACAAATACAAAAAATTTGTTGAAATGAGAGGAGAATAATTTATGCCTATTATCAAATTGGAAGCCGCAAAAGTCACACCGGAACAGAAAGAAAAATTGATTGCAGATCTCACCCGCGTTGCAAGTGAAGGTCTTGGAGTGCCGGAAGAGTTCTTCTACGTGCTCATCAAAGAAAATGAGCTTGACAACTGGGGTGTCGGTGGAAAAACACTGACG
>CAJODU010000190.1 GCA_905233325.1 uncultured Selenomonadaceae bacterium | reverse complement strand
CGAATAAGTAAGATAGATTTTCCCGTCGCTTACTTTGTCGGTAGCTGTAACCGTGATAGTTACGTTGCCCTCGTCGTCAGTGGCAATGGTATAATCATTATCTTTTACTAGCAGTACATCTACAATTCTTGTTTCTGTAGTTACAGTCGGTGTAACAACAGGCTCTGTAGTAGTGCCGCTGTCCAGATCGTCATCAACGCCAAAATCGTCGTCAATCTCATCATCAACGGGACCGTCACCGTCTTGAACTTCGATAACGGTTGACTGCTTGCCCTTTACTACGAGTGAATCAATTAAAATAGGCGCTGCCAATGTAGCAGCACCGTTCGCGAGAGTTACATTTTTAGTTACGTCGGTTTTGTGACGTTTTGGGTCGAACACGTTTATAAAAACCGTTGGTGTGACATTGAAGATGTCATACATTACTTCGGCTGTCTCTTGGTTAGTGTAAGTCTTGAGGTCGTCAGTATCACCGAAACGGTTGACGTATGTGGATTTATCATAACAGAGGGTAGGCCTGTTTACATCGACAGGATTAGCTGCCAAATGGATGGGCGACAAGCCAACGGATACCGTGATACCGCTTGTTATTGTTTGAAGTGACGGTGTCTGTGTCGGTGATTCCTCTGTATAAATTCCGTGTTTGTAAGCTGCCATTTTATCAACTCCATTCTATTTGTGGTGGTTGAGGTTGTGGTACTGTATACTTTAACGTCATATAGCTAAAGTGATACGGGTGCGGTTGTCTCTCTATGAAGTTTATATCTGCATTTGAGACAAGTCTGAAACCATCCGCAATGATGTTTTTGGTTAATATGTGTTTGCGAATTGTTTCAGTTAAATTCATTAAATCAATCCAAGCGTCTTTATCTTCGCTGTAAGTGCCTATCGTTAGTCCGATAATAGCAACTGACGGCGCAGGGTCGGCAGTCTCTAAGTCATCTCCAACGCTTTGAAGAGCAACTAAGACTAAAGGATAGTATGAGCCTTTTTCCTCGTCGTCTTCTCTTTCATCATCAAGTACAGTATCAGGTATTTCTTGTTCGTATACCGTGACTTGTTTATCTGATTCTAATTCGGAAGAAAACTTATAGATAGATGCCGCCTCACGGACTTCATCAGACAAGGCTTTTATTAATCCAACGAGTGATAAATTCACGTTCTGAATCCTCCTAACAATGCGCTGACTTCGTGCATAACATCTATTTCAAGACGTTCCTGCATTTTTGCCATTACAAAAGTTGAGGTTGGGGGCTTGCCTAACATCTCAGCGACGGATGGACCGTATCTAGTTTTCAAAGGATAGCGTTCCTTGCCAGCACGAGTGAAGATTTCTTTCTTGCCTAAAAAGGCGTGAGCCATTATTCCGCCTTGTCCTCTGATAACCTCAGAATAAAGGTAAGGATTGCCTTTTGTTACCCTTTTAGGTCTTTTTTGGGGGCTATGCTTAAAAAATCTTAATGCTGGTCGCCTTGACTTTGCGTAAAGTTGACCGCAAAGGTCGTTAAGCATTCTTGTTTTCATTTCTTTTGTCATTTCGCCACTCTTCAAGGTGTAACGCTCTTTGAGTTTTGAAGCTGCAAAAGATTTTGCGCCCTTGATAGTTCGTAATATAGCAGCTTTAGCAGCGCGTTCAACTGCGCCTTGTGAAAAACCGGCCAGCATTCGCTCTATATTGCTCATATCAACGAGTTCTATCTTAATCATAATCTTCACTCCTGCCTATTTTAGAAGCCGCCTTTGTTAGACTTTGCCTGTAAGCATTTAAGATGATGATTGTGATTCCGTGCTCATTTTCGCAATTCTCAACAGTGTACATTCTGCCGTCAACCTTTATTCTGTCGCCGTGTTTCGGTAATCGTTCTTTTGCTGCGACAAAGTCAGAAGTTTTAAAACAAACTTCAACAAAATCACCATGAAGGACAGGAAAAGTCTTTGATTCACTGCCGCTTTTAGCTTGAGTGTACTTGTCAACAACTGCCATAATTTCAACGCCGTCAACGGTGTGCAATTCGGCAAATTCTTTAGGATTGACGAAGGTGTCAAGGTCTTTTTTTAGTAGTTCCTTGAAGGTCATTTTGATTTACCTGTAAAATCAGGTGGCGGCAAGGTCGTAGTTACGTCACTGCCTTCAGATTTATTTGCTTTAGTTGTTTTAGGTGGAGTAACGACATTTGAGGCAGTCGAAGAATCACCGATAACAAATTGATTGCTTTTATCTTTCGCCAGCTCTGCCGCCGTTTGATCATCGACTTCGACGGTATCGCCGGATTTAAAAAGTTGCCCGTTAAACCACAGGCAACCACCTTTGATATATACTTTTGTCATCTTGTTTCACCACTTTCAACTGTCCAAATTTGCAACGCGGCAATGACACCAACTATCAAGCAGATCAGGAACAAGCATAAACCGACTGTAAAGCGTGAGACTCATTTGATTTGCGTTTTTATCCATCATATAACGCGGCACATAATCAGCGTCGTAGGTTTCCCAGTTTGATTCGGTATCATTGACCATCGTTATTCTTCCGTGTACTTCCGAGCCTTTGCCCGGTGTCGCAATAATGACAGAATCAGGATCAAGGAAAGGTTTTACTGTGCCGTCATCGTCGGTGTAAGTTTGCGCGTAAGAAACAATTTCAAGGTTGAGTGCTTCAATTCTGCCAACATACATAACTTGAGGTGACGTATAATGTTGATGGAATTGTGCAATACTGAAATTTTCACGATTAGGAATCATCAGCCAATCCATAATCTCTTTGTTTTGACGCAGGTATTTAGGCACATTCTTACCTACCAACATTAGCGTTGGTATCTCGCCTATATCTTCTTGAATCTTCTCACTCATTGCTTGAAGTTGGTCAAAGATTTTCGCGTTCGTCTTGTCCCAAGTATCTGCAGATGTCAACGTGATATTACCGTCCCAGTCCTCTGTAAAGTCAACGGTGTCAACTCTTGTAAGTTTTCCGTCATCAGCATAACCTACAATTTCGGTCTTGCCGGTGGTCAAGATGTCAGCGGCAATCTTGTTTTTTCTGTTTTGCATCATAGCAAGCATATCATTCAAGTCGTCGGCTATGATTCTTGCCGCTCTTTCTTCAGGCTGCATTTTTGAAAATACGGGCGTCTCACCGAACATTCTTTTCTCAATATCTGCAATGCCAAGATTTCTGCGTGGTCCAATCATAGGCGGAGCGTAAACTTTTGTACGAGAGCCTGTACGTCCGATATTCACACCTTTAACGTCTGAAGATA
>CAJODU010000189.1 GCA_905233325.1 uncultured Selenomonadaceae bacterium | reverse complement strand
GCCTTAGCGGCAATAACCGGCTTTAGTTTCAGTGCAAGGATAGAGCGGTGGTAAGCTGAAAGATTGCGCCTGCCGAATTGGTTTAGAATAATCCATTTTATGACATCATTGCGGTCTCCAAATTCTTTTTCAACGGTCTTAAAATCAAGGTCGTGGTTTTTAGCAATCTCGTAACGATTGTGACCGTCAATCAAAATACCATTCCAAGTTACAAGTGGGTCACGAATACCATCAGCAATAAGATTCTGCTCAAGCTGATTGTATTCATCAACGGTAAGCGGTGGAATCAGCGATTTAAATTCTTGGTCAATTTTAATTTCAGTCATAGTTTTCACCTCCTGTGAGCCGGTGATAACGCCCACCGGCAAGGCGTTCAGTGTACCTACTTTTTCATCATATTGATAATGACGGTACCATCTTCGTAAACGGTAATATTGTCAATGCTTTTGAATTTGGAAGAAGAGGTGGAGGTTTTTGTTGCCGCTTGGATTTTATCAATCGCAAGTGATTCAGACTTCGGCAACTCATCTTTAACATTTGCAATTTTGAGTTTCTTCCATTCTTTGATGATTTTGATAGCCATTTCGAGATAGCGCACGTCATCACGCCAAACTTCATCGTCGCCATCATCATTGAAGAAACTCTCAGAATTATCAATGAGGCTTTCAAGTTGAGTAATGCAATCATCAACATCAAAAAGATCATCTTCATCATCGTAGTCATTATCGTGAGCTGCCTTGAGGTGATCCATAGCCTCTTCAATATCTAGTTTTTGACCTTCGGAAAGTTTATCATCTGAAATAGTTTGAAGGGCAGCGATGGCAGCACGGATAACTTGAGCAGGTTCAAGTATCGATTCTGTTGTTTTCTCTTCAGGTTTAGTCTCTTTCTTTATAGGCTCGATATAACCGCGTGCAAGATTCTTTCTATTGGTGTCTGCGAAAAATTCGCCGCGTTTTTGTTGGTCGTAACCGAGTTGCTCAAGGTAAGAAGTGCAAACAGCGATAACGTCGCAGAGTTCTTCGACAAGATTTTTCTTATTATCACAATCGCTCGCAATGGCAAATTTAACCTCGTCAAGTTCTTCATTGAGCTTATTGATCCAATCTTGAGCGGAATAATCCTTAATTAATTTGCCGTTTTTGTCGCGAATGACAGGGATTGGCAAATTGGGGAAAATTTTACTTTCCATTACTTTTTCCTCCTAGTTGTTTTCTTACAGGCTTGATGTCGTGAATGTTACCGACGACTTTCATCTCAAATTCGATGACATTGGCGTCTGTGAGCGGTGGAGCTTCTAAGGACTTGAAATTAAGACCGAGAAAGTCAGCCGAGTTGATAAATTCAACGGTATGAGTACCACAATCTCTAATTTCGATGTTATCACCCTCGAAGATAGGTTGATTGTCGATGTCATAAATGCCGCTAAATTCGCAGACCGTTTCAGGTCTAACTTCAATTTTAGTTTCAAGGTCGCCGATCGGAACGATGTAGTGTGGAGTATATTCAGGATATTTTCCAAACTTGCCGACCACCAAACTGCCTTGCACCCAGACGCCTTTTTCGCCTTTAGTTTTGGCTTTGTACAGGTGTTTCCTCATTTTTCTTGTACCTCTCATCATTTAGCACGTTCCCAACATACTTGAAACGATACTGTTTGCCGTTAATCTTGGAAACGAACTCAGAATGTTTACGGATATACATATCGCCATTGCCAACACGCTTGTAAAAGATGTATGTTTCCTCGTCGTTAGCGTCGTTATTTGCGTTTTTGACACCGGCGTAAAGTACGATATAAAAACCGCCCTTAAAATGTTTATAAAGGTCGCCACGCTCAGGCTCGTGCATTATTTATCCACCCTTCGAGTAAATCAGGATTATCAAAAGCATTACCGACGATGGCAAGATTGCAATTTTCCAACGCCCACCAAAGACTTACAAACCCACCATCACGATAATTGACAACCCACATACCGTTACGCCTGCCAACTCTACAACGCTTGTAGATACCGTCTTGTTGCTGATTTTCTAATATGTCGTCTTCCCAAATGTTTTTGTTGTTGGCGTCAAGCATTTCAGTAAATTCTCCAACAGTCTCAGGAATAATCATCTCAAAAGGCAGATCGTGAGGATAGGTAGCAAAGAGTTTATCAGGAGTAGAAGACTGATATGCGCCATAAATCCACTCTTTGCTTTCCTTTTCTTGC
>CAJODU010000188.1 GCA_905233325.1 uncultured Selenomonadaceae bacterium | reverse complement strand
ATGCCTGTAATTTTAACAAAAAATTTACAGAAAAAATTAGATAAAATTAAGCTCTTCAATGGTATAGAAAAATATATCAATGACTACTACAAGCCTGTTCCGTTTAAAACTTTGAAGAAGATAATAATCCGCTGTTTCAGTTCGCCCTTAGATAATATAATCGGTGCTGCTGCTAAATCTTCCAGAGGAATGTTGAGCATAATTTCCGATCTTGTACTCAGACGACCGACAGGGCAGACTTTTTCGGAGAGATTAATAAGTTTGATTAAAATTAAGGGTATGAAACCGCGAGATGTATATTTCAAAGCTGACATTACCAAGCAGCACTTCTCGAAAATCAAGAACAATATTGACTATCAACCTGCGAAGGGAACGGCGATAGCTTTTGCCCTTGCACTTAATCTCAATGTTGAAGAGACTAACGATCTTCTTCGCCGTGCCGGTTATATTCTCTCGCATAGTATAAAATCTGACTTGATTGTTGAATATTTTATCAAAGAAAAGTTTTACGATGTCGATGAAATTAATATTCAACTTCACGCTCACGGCTTCACTCCTCTGACAAATAACCGTGAGATCAGAGAAAAATCCACAAGAAGAAAAAAGTGCAATAAACTGCAAAATGGATAAATACAAACAAAAAAAGAGGTTGTCGTTAATGACAGCCTCTAAATTTTTTATATTATCCGTCAATACAGAATTATTTCTTATACTTTGCGTTGAAGAGTTCAACGGTCTCAGGTGCATGACCATCGCAACCGAGGACGTTCTTAATCTTGTGAGCAACCATATCCTTGACAGCCTGGCGAGCAGGTTTGAGATATTGACGCGGATCGAAATGATCCGGATGCTCTGCGAAGTATTTACGAATGTTACCGGTCATTGCAAGGCGAATATCAGAGTCAATGTTGATCTTGCAGACGGCGAGGGTTGCAGCTTTGCGGAGTTGCTCTTCAGGAATACCAACAGCATCCGGCATCTTGCCACCATACTGATTGACCATCTTGACAAATTCCTGAGGAACTGAAGAAGAACCATGAAGAACGATTGGGAAACCAGGAATATTCTTCATGCAGGCTTCGAGAACGTCAAAACGCAGTGGAGGAGGAACGAGAATACCTTCAGCATTGCGAGTGCACTGCTCAGGGGTGAATTTGTAAGCACCATGTGAAGTTCCGATTGCTATTGCAAGAGAATCGCAGCCGGTCTTTTTGACGAAATCTTCAACTTCTTCAGGGCGAGTGTAGGCTTCAGCACCATGCTCAACCTGGACTTCATCTTCGATACCGGCGAGAGTGCCGAGCTCAGCCTCAACAGTGACATCGTATTTGTGAGCATACTCAACAACTTTACGGGTGAGTTCAACGTTCTCATCATAAGGTTTGCTGGAGGCGTCGATCATAACGGAGGTGAAACCGCCATCGATACAGTCTTTACAGAGTTCAAAAGTATCACCATGATCAAGATGCAGAGCGATAGGAATGTCAGGATTCTCTTTTACAGCAGCCTCAACCAACTTCACCAGATAGGTGTGATTAGCATAAGCACGAGCACCCTTGGAGACCTGAAGAATGACAGGAGCTTTCAGCTCGCCGGCAGCCTCAGTAATACCCTGAACTATTTCCATATTGTTGACGTTGAAAGCACCAATAGCATAGCCACCATTATATGCTTTGTCAAACATTGCCTTTGTATTCATTAACGGCATGACATCAACCTCCTAAAATAAATAACGTATTTTGGCGGGGACTTCACAGCCCCAACTCATTGATAGGGTAAGTATACCACAAGCGATTGATAAAATGCAATAGTCTTTTTCAAATTTTCTAAAAATTTTTTAATGTTGACTATTACAATATATTTTCAGATAAATTTTCATACTTGTACAAATTTCATTTTTTTGTTAATATAAGATAGTAAAAATACTGAATAATATCTGTGAGGAGATAATAAATTTGAAAATAATAGTAAGTGGTGGCGGCACCGGAGGACACATCTATCCCGCATTGACGCTCATCAGAACAATTCAAAAAAAAGTAGCTGATACTGAATTTTTATATGTCGGAACTCGTCAAGGCCTGGAATCAGACCCAAGGAGAATATACCTTTCTTC
The DNA here is from genome assembly GCA_905233325.1 of uncultured Selenomonadaceae bacterium. Classification (GTDB taxonomy): domain Bacteria; phylum Bacillota; class Negativicutes; order Selenomonadales; family Selenomonadaceae; genus Quinella. Next base: position 1,326 of record CAJODU010000188.1, on the reverse strand, counting down.
GCTCTAGATTTGGCAGGCGGTTTTGAGCGGCATTTCACACTTGCAAATATTAAACGTGCGGCAAACGCAATCATCAGCGTCAAGAAGGCGGTGAATATAGTCAAAACATTCAAGCCTGATGTGGTAGTTGGCACCGGTGGCTATGTATGTGGTCCCATTCTTCTGGCGGCAAGTTTAGAAAAAGTGCCAACACTAATTCAAGAACAGAATGTAGTTGCTGGTATCACCAATAAAATTCTCTCCAAATTTGTCAGCAAGATTGCTGTCGGTTGTGAAGGTGCCTTGAATCACTTTCCGAAAGATAAGACTGTTTATACCGGCAACCCTATTCGTGCTGAGGTTTTACAGGGTAACCGTGAGGAAGGGTTGAAGTATTTCAATTTTGATGATGATAAGCCAGTGGTGTTGATTTCCGGCGGCAGTCGGGGTGCAAGGAGTATCAATCGTGCAATGGTTGATATTCTCGTTAAGGCCGCCGATAATCCTGCTATTCAATATCTTCACGTCACCGGCAAGGGTGAATATGACGATATTATTACAAGGCTGAAAGATGCGGGTATTGACACGAACACTCTCAAACACATTCGCATTGAGCCTTATCTTTACAATATGCCTCAAGCAATGGCAATGGCTGATTTAATAATAACCAGAGCCGGTGCCACAACTCTTGCCGAACTCACTGCACGAGGTATTCCTTCAATATTGATTCCATATCCATATGCAGCAGAAAATCACCAAGAATATAATGCTAAAGCCCTGGTAGATGCCGGAGCTGCCAGAATGATACTCAATAAAGATTTGACTTCAGAACTTTTGCAAAAAAATATCAACGAATTGTTGACAAATATCGATACATTGAAGGCAATGTCAGCAGCTAGTTTGAGTTTGGGACGTCCCCAAGCAGCAGAGGAAATAGCTGAATTGATTTTACAGTTGAGCAATATTGATAAATAGCCATAAAATCAATTTTAGAATAAATTAAAAGCTCGGATCTGCCGAGCTGTATTTTTCAATTTGGTGCGGTCGGTGAGACTTGAACTCACACGAGGAAACCCTCACTACCCCCTCAAAGTAGCGTGTCTGCCAATTCCACCACGACCGCAAGGTAAATATTAAGTTTTCAAAATGAATGGTGCGGTCGATGAGACTTGAACTCATACGCCTTGTGAGCACTGCCCCCTCAAAGCAGCGTGTCTGCCAATTCCACCACGACCGCATATTAAACTTTCAAAATATCTGGTGCGGCAGAGAGGACTTGAACCTCCACAGGGTTGCCCCCACTAGCGCCTGAAGCTAGCGCGTCTGCCATTCCGCCACTACCGCATA
>CAJODU010000187.1 GCA_905233325.1 uncultured Selenomonadaceae bacterium | reverse complement strand
CGGCTCACGAACTGCCGAACGCAAAACGGCGTTGACAAATTTACTGCTGCCAATACTGATTTTTTTTGCAATCTCAACAGATTCATTCACAGCAGCGGAACTTGGAACACGATCAAGAAAAAATATTTGATAGATACCCACCCTCAATATTGCTGCAACTTTGGGATCAATCTTCTTGAGTGGGCGGTTGATGTATTTCGAGATAATCCAATCAATGGAATCACCAGCCTTGACAGTGCCATAGACCAATTCAGTGCAGAAACGGCGGTCAATATCGCTGAATTTTTCAGTCCTCAAGATTTTTGCAAGAGCTACATTAGAATAAGCACCTCGCTCATTAACCTCAAATACAACTTTCACCGCTGCCGCTCTGGCTCTGTCCATTGAATCAATCTCCTTAGATTAATAACTCACATTTATATTAGTGCCAATGTATTTATCTTTATCGTTAAAAGTATAAGGGCTGGTATCTCTGTCCTTGACATTTTCGTCGGCGGGGCTTTCGTAAGGCTTGATTTTTAAGTTTGTAATGTCCTCAAGGAACTCAAGCCAATCCTCCCTGCTGAGTTTATCTTTCAGCGAGAGCGGCACCATGATATAAGGCTCTTCTTCTTTGTAATTTGGATCATCAAAATATTCAATTTCAGCATCTGCCGCATTTAGAAAAGTTTGAAGATACTTGCTGTCGAATACATTGTCCTTGTAACCGCTTGGAATTAATATAGTGGGCTTGTAGTCGCCTTTTTCGTACTGTTCGTCGTCAACATAGGATATGACGGTATTCGTGACACCGCCGGAGAAGTAGACACGGCCACATTCAGGGCAAATATCAGTCTTTAATTTCACTTGAGCATTGTCAACGTGGGCATGAGTGTGGGTGTGATTGACGCTTGTGTTGTGCTCTTTTTCGTAGGCATTTGCAACGTGCTCATGTTCATGGGCAAGAATTACGCTGGCAGCGATAGAGTTGGGTATATGGGTCGGTGTTTGAAATGATACATCGGATTCATCAGAGCCGTCTTGATACTTGCGAGTTGCACAAGTCTGACATTCTGCCGGCGAAGAAGTCCTTCCGGGAGCTTTCATTATTGATTCACCCGGATTTAATATGTGATGCGTCGAAGAATTTTGAGGCTTTTTCGCGTCAGAATTGTTTTCGTCCTCTTTAACATAGAGTTTATAATCTATACCATCTTCATCATTTCTCTTGGCGTTTCGCAGCCTTGCTCTTAAAATCTCAGAAACCGCTTTTTGAGTGTTATTGTTGATTATCTCCATGTTGTCAAGAGAGACATTTGCCGTAAATTTGTCAAAATTAAAGCGAGCTCTGCTTTCGTAGGTACCGGAGTTTTGATTCATTGTGCTGATTCCGTTCACAGCCATTTTGGACGCCTCCTCTATCTTGAATCCAAACTTATTTAATTCCTACCAATCCAATGGAAACACCGCCTAATATTTCTTTACCATATTATAAACTAAATTTTCGATAAAATCAATCAATAATAATTTTTTCCAGCATTTTTTTTACGTCGTCCATATCTACCCTTGTATTATAGCAAGGGCCATTTGGTCTGATATTGAGGACACCGACGGCAGGAAGAGGGTATACATCTTGAATACCGCTCATTAAATCCCGTTCACAGGCAATGGCAAGTACCGCCTTGGGTTTAACTTGTTTGACGAATTGCCTTGCTAAAGTGCCGCCTGTTGCAACCAGGAAGTGAAATCCCATCTCCTCCGAAAGTTTCATCAAATCGCCAATATTACAGCCGCCGCAGCGTTTGCAGTTGTTGGGGTCGCGGGTGATTTTGTGAGGACACGACGCCAACTGCAAGCAATGAGGCACTACAACGAGCAGACGATCAGCCTTGACTTTGATTCCACACTTGAGGAAGATTAAATTGCTCACCGCAATGAATGAGCCTTCAAGCTGGCGACGACTAATGCCAAAGATTTTGCCGACTCTCACCACAATGGGAAATAATAAACGAATGAGTTCATAGCTGTACTTCCTGAACATCGGCAGATAGGGAAAGCCGCGCATTGCAAGCACCATGTTGCAGACTGTACCCAACGAGAATGTCGAGACTACAATCATCAAAACGCCTAACACCGCCGGCAAATGCTCATAAATGCCGGAAAGTCCGGGGTAGGTAATCTTCCAGAAGCCATAGAGCAACAGCGCGACCAGAAATTCAGAAGCGAGCATTAAGCCCAAGAATAAGCGCTTCTTTGGTCTTGCCATTATCAATGTATTTATCAAAATATCACCTTCAATTTAATGCGGTATATTAAAATTATCTTGTTCTTTC
>CAJODU010000186.1 GCA_905233325.1 uncultured Selenomonadaceae bacterium | reverse complement strand
TATAATAATGACGAACGCTGCCAACATTGCCAATATCATCATCTTGATTGAACTGTTCAGCACCTCGACAAATTGATTTGTGCTTTCCTCTATCAAATGCTTATTCATCTCGGCTGACATTGTGACTTCTGATTCCTCAATAACCGTACCAAAACTCCAGTTAGTATTCTCAAGCGGAGTGTAAGCCAAGTAGTATGACTTTCCGTCAATGTTGAGCAGACTCAAACCCGTTTCACCCGCCGCCATCTTCTTGGCAACATCAGCCAGCTCAGTATCAGCACTATCAAACAGACTGGGATCATCATTCAGGTTATCATCATAATCGACAGCCAAAGTGCCTTCAGTCTTGGGTGAGAAGAGAATCTGACCATTTTGATTGAGTATGAAGCCAAAGCCCGTCTCACCAATCTTGGTTCCATTAACAATATTATTGACGTCTTGAAGTGTCCTACCTTCACCAACAACACCGGCAATCTCTCCGCTTAAGTCGTAATAAGGCGCAGCACAGGCAATGGCAAGCCCGCGCCCTTGTGAATCAACGAAAACATCCGTAAAAATCAATTTTTTCTCTCTCATAACTTTCTGATACCATGGACGTGGTCTATAGTCGTTCGGCAAAGGATTATTATTAGCATCCACTCTGGTTTCAGATATTGAATCAACAGTGATATTAAATCCACTTTCTGAGGCAACGTAAGTCGAGCCAATAGAAGTATCACCATAATTAAGTCTCATTTGAAAATCTTGCAAATTTGCTGTAAGTCCAACTTCGTACTGTAATGATGCAGGATCAACATCAGCTCTGAATTGTATCTGTGGCACGATCTTGCCTGAATCGGCAATATTTGGAGGACTTACATAACGTGATGAATAGTTTTGAGGATTTTGTAAAATGGTTGTCATCTCAGTTGAAAGCATATTAACGTCCCAAACAAAATCGTTAAATATGTAATTCACCTGTTTGGAACGCTCATGCACCAAACCTTCCAGACTTGCAATCGAAACTTCTTTCAAAGCCTTGCTGCTGTTCTCGGCGGCTGTAGTACCAATCTCTATACCAATATCTACAGCGTTAGACTTGATGTTAATCATTCCGTATAGAGCAATGCCGCCCGCAACTAAAAGTGTTATAATACTGCACGACAAAACTAAATATAGAACTTGCTTGCGTATACCCATTCGTTCAATCTTCAATTTTGCACCTGCTTTCATAGCATTGATTTACATAGTCCTTCAAAAATGCAAAATGTTCAATCGCCAGCAAAGAATCAAAGTGAATCGAAACTATTTTAGGATTGTGCATTATCATAAGTTCGTGTTCACCGGCGAGCGGCTTAAATCCGGCAAAGAAATATCCAAGGCTTTTGAGATTTTCATATGCAGCAATAGCCTTTTCATCGTTGATATTTAGGAATACATTGAACGTCTGGAAAGGTTGATGATATTTACTTTCAATCTCTTTGATTCTTTCGAGTAAATCAGCACCGGCACTATCTATGTAGATTGAACAATTTTGATGAATAGGACTATCCTCAACATTAACGACACTTTTACCGCTTAAATCTGCACCTCCGGTTTTAATTTCAAACTCGACTCCAAAGGAATCATAAATTTTACTTGAAATACTCTCGTGCTCAGCAGGAAGATAAAGCGTGCCGGCATCAGTTTTAGATACCTTGCAAGCAGTGAGAATGAAATGATATTTAGGGTTGTCGTCTTTTTGGAATGAATGTGTGAATTGATCTGCCAACACCATTGAAAAAATAAAGCCGCAAGGTTTTAATCCCAGCCTGTCTATTGAGTGTTGCGTGATTTCGTGATACATAACCAAAAGGGCGTGAATGGCAGAGGCACTCTGCAATTTGCGTATCTGTTCCATCACATATGCTATCAATGGCTCAAAGATATGATATTTTCTATAAGCCTTCAAAACGATTCCGGTTCCCATACTGTAACACTTTTCTTGCGGCAAACTTCTCTTCATATTAAGACAAGCGATGATTTCGCCTGTGGTGAGCTCTGCAACGTGGAATATAATCTTTCCCTCACGATAGCGCTGAATTATTATATCTTTATCGTACAGTTCCGGCGTATGATATTTATCACCGTACTCGTCACGAATCAGATCAACTATCGATTCTGCGTCCTTTGGTTGAAACTCACGGAACCTTAGCAAAATGCTGTTGCCTTCCTTATTGTAAAACTTAGTAAAATTCAACTTGTCTCCTCTTTTCTATCAATCATCACTGTTAAATTGTTTATGCCGAAGGTCGTCTTGTAGTGAATGGCGTCTGCTGCCTTGATTATCATTGCTATGCCGAGT
>CAJODU010000185.1 GCA_905233325.1 uncultured Selenomonadaceae bacterium | reverse complement strand
GCAAAATGATCGAGATAATGGTTGAGTGCAGAAAGTTCGGTCAGATTGGAATCGAGGAATGCCTTGCAGAACAGTTCCCTGAAGCGACAGATTTCTTTCAGAAGAGAATATCGATTTGGGGAATTGCGTCGACCGTAAGCGATAGTGAGGTCCACCAGCTCTTGCATACGCTCAAAAGCACGTTCGGCGTTGTCACTGCGGCCTTTAGCAAGCCATTTTGTGGCACGGTAACTTTCACTTCCAATGTTTGCCATTTGCTGGGCCAACGTCATATCGGCCCAAGCACCGTTGCTGAGGGTTTCGTGTTGCATGGTTATTCAATGTATTTGGAAACAATTTCTCTGATTTGCTTACGCACATTTTCGTCTTCAACGTCTCTGCTGCGGTTTCCCTGCCAAGAGCGGATATTGATAAGAGAATCGAATTCAATGAAATCATCGCCAGTTTCTTCAGGATAGAGGTTGAATCCCCAAAGACAACCCTGTTCAGAACCATTTTCAAGCAACATGGATTCAAGGTCGGCATGTAGTTCAGCATCAACAGCCAACAGATTTTGTTTAACATCGGCGACACATTTGATCATATCAACGAATGTGTTGGCTGCCAATGTTTTGAGATGCTCTCTTGTGATTTTCTGTCGAAGAATCTGCATAAGTCAAATATTTTTGCAAAAGTATAAAAAAATCTTGAAGTTGGATTGATTTTGTATATGATATTTTTGTACTTTTGCACTTAATACTGGTGCGTTAATTTTTTAGATTCTCTTGTAACTTATTGATTATATATAAATTATAGCGTTCTTTGACATTTTCGATTTGAAATTCTTTCGTATTTTTACAGATTAATTTCTGTAAAAATGAACTCAGGTAAGTATGTTTTCTCTCAGATAGTTGACTTTCTGAAGATGACCTCATTCAAGAAATTCGTCAAAAGACACAAAGGAGATTACAGAGTGCGTGAGCTGACCTGCCATAACCAGTTGTTGCATCTTCTGTTCGGCCAGTTATCCCCATGCGAATCTTTACGGGACATCTGCCTGTGCTTAGCGGCACACGAATCAAGCCTCTACCACATGGGGTTCGGCAATACAGTTGACCATACAACTTTGTCCAGGGCAAATGAGAAAAGGGACTATCGGATCTATGAAGAGCTTGGGTATGAACTGATTGAGGTTGTCAGACCATTGTACAAAGACGAGAGGTTGGACGATGTTGACACCGACCTTGCCTTGCTTGCTTTGGATTCGACGACAATATCCGTGAGTTTGAAATTGTGCAATTGGGCACTGGGGAAGTATAGCAGAGGCGATGTGAAAATGCACACGCTTCTGGATCTGAGAGGAGGCATCCCTGTCCAAATCCACGTGAGCGATGGGCGCTGGCATGACAGCAACATGTTGGACAAGTTAGTCGTAGAGCCGGGCGCCATATATGCCGCAGACAAAGCGTACGTGGACTTGGTGGCGCTAAGGAGGATACATCTCTCCGGTGCTTTCTTCGTCGTGCGTCCAAAGAGCAACATGAAGTTCGTGTTCAAGGATGAGTTAATCGACAAAGGGCAAGAGTCGAACATTGTGGGAGATTACGTGGTTGAGTTGGCCGAGAAGAAGTCGAAAGGGCTTTACCCGGACGAGTTGAGATTTGTCAGAGCGGTTGACCCCGAAACATGGGAGATTATCGATTTCATAACCAACAACTTTGAGCTCTCGGCACTTGACATCGCCAACATTTACCGGCACAGATGGGATATAGAGGTTTTCTTCCGATGGATTAAGCAGAACATTGTCATAAAGACTCTTTGGGGTTATTCACGAAACGCAGTCAATACACAACTGTGGGTGGCCATCTGCGCATACCTTCTGCTGGCTTGGGTGAAAAAGGCTTACCGTAGCAGCTATACTGTCACGGAAATCGCGACACTTGTAAGCGTCTCCTTATTTGAGAAGACCGACTTGAATGAACTATTGACGGCTCCCGATGAGAAACCTAGTCACCTGAATTCCAATCAAAATGTCAAAGAACTAACTTTATTCTAAATTGTCAAATTTTAACGCACCAGTAATATTGTTGAATAAACGATTTGTTGATAAATTGCTGGCAAAGTTCTTCGCACTATCAAACACGCTGCCACTTAGTTCAGGTAATTATGTCTTCCTTTTTACATGATTGAACACTGACAGCAAAAACCATAAGGGCTGCTATGATAAATACCTTCTTCATTATTTTATAATTTGATTAAGGGGACTTCTATTTTTTACTTCTTCGCGTTGCCGCCGACCTTGATGCGAAGTCCGTTAAACATCAAGATAAGCAAACAACGCTGCAAAATTA
>CAJODU010000184.1 GCA_905233325.1 uncultured Selenomonadaceae bacterium | reverse complement strand
ATTCGTCTTTCAATTACCTCAACAGGTTGATTTGCATAGTAATTAAAACTCTCCGCCACATCGTTGAACTTCATTGTAATTCCTCCTACTTTTTGATTGATTCTATTTCTTGCTTCTATCGACGTTTCAGGATATGCAGGAAACATCGTGATAGAGAGTTCAAAGACTTTGTCAATCTGTTTGATAATTCGCCTGTTGTCTTGCCATTCTTCCCCACCGTCGCGAACTGTGAAGGCAAAACTGCAACCTTGCAGGTCGCCGCGCTTTACAGCCTCATAAATACTATGCCCGTCCTCGGTGTCAGGTAATTCCGCAACAAACTTCAAGCCTTCTGTATCTACTGTCAGTTGCATTGTGTTCGGCACTCTCGCCAGTGGTACTTTATTTAAGTCGTGATTATAGATTAGTGCTACATCGTCCATTTGTGCCTGGTCTAATGCCGTCGGAAGGATTATTTCCTCATATCTACTGTCCGCCGTTCTGATCAGCGTCGGTGTATCGAATACGATTGCATATCCTTCAAGACGCATTGGATTATTTTGCGCTGTTCGAATTTCCATTACTCTTGATTCCGTCATTCTTCTTCCCTGCCTTCATCATTTGATATTCTGTGACACGTTCCGCGTCAACTACATTTAATGTCTGTAAACGCTTATCACCGCCTTCTATAGGCGCCATATTTAAGATTTCCAATGCTTGGTTGATTGTGAGTATTCCATAAGGCAATAGCTCCTTAATCAGATTTACTTTTGTTTTGTTGCTTGTAAATTGGAGGCGTCCTGACTCAAATACTATCTGATTGCCGAAGGCTCGTTCTCTCTCGTTAAAGATTTTACGTGTAAATTCAAGTGACATTTGAACTGCCAACGGCTCGACGGTACTTTCATAAAATGCAGCGTACTCATCTTCGTTGTATGATGAATTTACAATTTTCTCAGATACGCCCAAATAATCATAAATTTTATTTTTAACCGCCTGTAACTGTGTAACGTCTAAATTTAATGGATTATTTTCAATAGGAACATATTCCATTTTTTTATCAGTTGTAATAATGCCGCCGTCATTACTCATTGACAGATAATCTTTTACAAAATTCTCTTTGATTTTTTTTAGCTCTACATCTGCCGTCAACTGATTTAATTTCAAAATTCCTCGAAGGTGTGCACTGCTCTTGATAGAGTTTTCAAGCCCTTCATTCTGTGTGTGTGCTAATTCTAAAGTTGCACTCAATGCCCTGTTGTCGTCACCCAGGAACTCATTGCCGTTGAAATGACGCCGAAGGTGTATAACATCGTTATAACTGAATTGCGCTCGCTTACCATTCCTAAAAGTAAATTCAACGTACAGATTATCCATTCTGTCAGCCTGTAACTCAACGTGAGTATAATTTATCGGATATATTCCCGACAATCGACCCTGCTCGTTCCAATTCAGCAGAGCAAACGCATTGTTATTTAGATAATACTGTGTTGTCAGCTTGTACAACATATCGAACGCGGTCATATACTCATTCGGTGCTACTTGCAGCAGACGATTAATCCTGTTGTCATTCGCTGGTTGTTTCTGCCCTTCATAGGTTACAGCGTGGACACCTTTGAGTTTTGCCGCATTCCTCGCTATAGCGTCGACTGCGCCTCTGTAGATGTCATTTTCCCACGCCGTACCTGTCCACGGACTGAAATTGCCATTCGTGATATTGACTAAATTTACTCTAGTCTTTTCCGGCGGCTCTCGCTTGAAAAATCGACTAATGATATTGCCTATCATTGCTTCACTGCTCCTTTGTTACTGTACTTGCATTCAGCTTTTTGCTAAATTTCTTCGTCATAGTTCCTTTACATATAACCTTATCGCCCTGCTTTAGTTCTTCAAGCTGTCCAAAATCCATATAATCATTGCTGTTATCGGTTTTGGAGGTCTTGACTTTACCTTCAAGCTGCTGAATTACATTTTCCAGCTTACTTTTGACGATTGTCTGTTTATCCGCCAGGTCAATCAAATAATACTGCGTATCGTCAATCGGTATTGTTAATTCTTTTCGCTCAACATCATACCCAATCTGCAATTCATCAATTCGCGAATACAAGCCCGCTTTAATCAAATAGAATGTAGCTTGCACGTGATAAACATAGTTGTGACAACGATTTAGATACTCTGAATCAGTTGCTGTTTTAATCGCAGGTAAGTCATTATTCAACTCGATCTGCTGCGCAGCTTCTTCATCGGAATGATTAACATCGTCGACTTTGTCTTCATCAATGTTGTCAACCTGCTCAACATCGCTAACCTGCGCGGTCTTTTCAGTGGTTTCATCTTTCAAACTTTGTGCAACTTCTTCTTTTGCTCTATTTGTAAAGATTTTATTAGCATTTTTTCTAAACTCAC
>CAJODU010000183.1:1610-4002 GCA_905233325.1 uncultured Selenomonadaceae bacterium | reverse complement strand
GACTGTCCATTAAGTCCTGTGGTCTGAGATTCTGCGCCATTTGCTCAACTTGCAATTCTAACGTTTTTCTATTTCTATCGCGTGGCTGTAGCTCTTGAGGGTATTTCTCATTGTCTGAGGAGACAATATCGTTAATGTCAACGACTTTATATTTTGCTTGATACTCTTTGCCGCTGTCTGTTGTGATTGTCGCCATTTTGCCTTGCTGTTGCGGCTTGGCTTCATTCTGTCGGCTAGGCGCCTGGAATTGCTCACTGTCCTCACTGTTCATAAGATTGTTAAAAACGTTGAGACCTTCAATCTTGCGTCGTTTATTTTCTTGATTTTCCGCAATCTCACGATTCACCTTGTCAACAACAAATTTATTAAATGCTTCGTCAAGCGACATATTAAACACGCCCGTGGCTGATAATTGCTCTCTCGCTTTACTGATTGCTTCTTCGTATCCTTCAAGCAATGCATTTTGCAGTTTCGGCTCAAGCGTAACGCCTATATCATCTGCCAAATATGCCGCCGCTCTGCCTTGTATTCTGCGCCCGTCCGCATTCTTTGATATAGGCTCCTGTGAAATTTCAAAGGCTCTGGTAAAACGTTTCGGGCGCTTCATTGTATTTTCTACAGTTTTTGCCTTCAAGCTGTCAAGATTTGGCGTTTTCGGCGTCTGTGGCGTCGTTTTCTGTTGCTGAGTATTATTTATCGTCTGAGTGGTCTGCCGTGTCTCTATGGGGCTTGTGGACGTTGTAGAAGGCATTTGCTGATTAGCACTCTGCATTATTTGCATTGGATTGACATTATTGTCTTGAAGTATCTTTACTAATGCAGCGGTGTCTCCTGAGTTTTCTGCCTCGTCGATTTTCTGATAATCGAAGTTGCCCTTCTGCAATAGACCTTCTCTGAGGTCTGTGGCGGCTTCGTGTACAGCGTCTTTGACTTCTGCTGATTTATTGTACTGCTCCAGTATTTTTTGATACAGTTCCAACGGTGAGGTGTTATTCTCTGCATTGATGTCAAATAGTGGCTTTGTTGCAGTCTGCTCATTTTGAGATTGCTCCTGCGTTGGTGCCGCTGTCGGATTGCTATAACTCTGCCCTTGCTGTGCATTGCCGTATTGAGCATTAGGAATTTTAAATCTGCTCATACCCGATCTGTAGTTGTCTACTTCCTGCTGTGCATTTCTGCCTTCGGCTGGTACATAATAGTCGGTGTCAAACATTACTTGAGCATAGTTGTCAACGTCATTAACACCACTAATTTCGGGACGATGTTTAATAAAATCGTCTACAAAAGCGTCGGTTGATTCTTCAAGAGTGCCGTAATTTGCCCAATCGCCGGATTTTGTCTTTAATCCGCCTATGTTGTTGTTTTCTCTGAAAAGTCTTGATGTAAATCCGCCTGTCTCGTGCGCCCACTGTCTATAAACCATTTCAGGACTGAGGTCGATATTATATCTCTCTTTTGCTCTTTGCGATGCCCTGTGTGCAAGTTGCCACATCTTATTTTCAACATCGCTGAAATTAGAATCATAAGAATTATCTGATGTTGCCTGTTGCTGATTGCCGCTTCCGTTGAGCTTCAATCCACCAAAATTTTTACCTGCGTGGTCGCCTTCCCATTGGTCGCCGAGTGCTGATACATCTATGTGGTCGCCTTCCCAATTCATACCTAAACCAAGACTTTGACCATAGGCTATAAACTCATCAGTCAATGTACCTTTGCCGCCGTTTTCGGTGGTTAAAGCACCTTCAGCACCGCTGCCATAGTCGTTGACATCAGCCTTCCAACCTGCATAATGACTGCGCTCACCGTCTTTGTGACTTGTCCCGTTGGTAACAGCCGTAACGACCAAAGGCTTACCTGTCTTGTTAAGATACCACTCACCGAGCAGGTCTAACGCCTTCATTGTTTCCGGCTTTGCACCTTTGTAGCTTACGTTTTCATTCTGCTTTATCCAGCTTGAACCTTCGCCACGTCCTGCATTTTCAAGGATATTACCCTGCGCCTGTCGACCGGTAAATAACTGCTCATCTGATTGATTCTGTGCCGCTTCTTCCGCTGCGATTCTTTGGCGTTCAATTTCCTCCTGTTGTTCCTGCGCTCTGCGTGCTTCTTCGGCTTGTTGTTTCTTGTCGTTTCTATAGCCTCTGATTGCTTGAACGGAATTACCCAATCCGCCAAGTACAATACCACCTGCTGCGCCTTCATTCCAAGACCGCCAAAATTCATTAGGATCAAAATCTTTGCCTGCCGTTGCAGCACTAATGCCATATTGTGCGCCTTCCTCGACGGCATTTTGACCGCTTTCAAGAGCCGTCCTACCTGCAAATTGTGAAGGTCTTGAAGTAAGCATTCTACTAAAGCCACTGCCGCCTGTATTCGGTTTAAAGAATCTGCT
>CAJODU010000183.1:0-1502 GCA_905233325.1 uncultured Selenomonadaceae bacterium | reverse complement strand
CCGCCGCCCTCTGCCGCTGATTCTACAGCCGCCGAAGATGTTCCGTAACGTGCCATCCACGGTGCATTTCGTGCAATAGTTTTAGCCGCCTCTGTATAGCCTTTGTCAATAAGCCATTGCATAGCTCTGTTACCGCCGAATCTTGCCGCTATTCCAAGTGCGCCTGTTGCTATACTCTCAGGCAATAACGCCATAGCTGGAGCAATCGCAGCCATAGAACCTGCAAATTGTCCTGCTGTCCGCGTCAATCCGTGAGGATTTGTAACATATTCATACAATGAAGAAGGATTATTGACTATTTCGCTGATACCTGGTGCGTCTATTGCATTTTTGTCGCTAAATTCTTGTGCGTGTCCTTGTAGCCAATCTGCCAAAGAATCAGCGTGAATTAATCTGCTGGCACCACCATAAGTGCCCGTTAATCCTGCTAGCCCTTCATTGATAAATGACCCTAAATGACTTTCACTGTCTAAAGTCCAGCTATCGTTGTTTTGAGTCTCCGAAGGCTTATTATATTTTTTCAATATATTATCAAGTGTCGCATTGCCGCTTAATGATTGTTGCTGTTGCGGTTTATCATATTTTGAAAGAATATCTTTTAATGACATACTTTACCTCACCATTTTGCACCTACAGCCTCTTTGGCGTAGTCTTGTTTATAGCCTTTTGCCTTTAAATAATCAACAATTATTCTTTGCCTGAGTTCTTCTCCATCATCTTTACCACCACGATAGCCATTGTCATATAACCAATCATTTAATTGCCATACTACGGGACCGTCATTATCCCAATTTCCGGTTATTGGATATGATTCATCATTAATATCATCTGGGGCTTTTCCACCATTTAACATTGCTTGTCTTACTAATCCGCGTGAATGTTCTATCTCTTGAAGTTGTTTCGTAATGTCAGCAATTCTCGCTTCATCAGGATTTAATGATTCGTTAAGGTCTTTCAAAACTTTGCTTAAATCGTTATAGTTTGAAGATAATCTTTTATCATAAGTTTCTAAATCCTTGAGTACATTGTCGGTCTTGCCCTCTGCTTGAGCTTTCCATTGAGCTTTTTGTAATTCAAGATTAGTGGCATATTCATATTGAGATTTTTGTAATGCTCTTTGTTGTTGATGATCTATATCTTTTAATATTTTGGTAAATTCAAATTGTTGACGATTTAATTCTTTTGAGTTTTCAAGACCAGCCTTACCTTTTCTAATATCTTCATTGGTTTGATGTGTATAATAATCCTTATTGAGCAAGAATTTCTGTAGCAACTGCTCCATAGCATTTTGTTTATCGAACATAGCCATAGCCGCTGCGTCATTCCGTGCTGCCTGTTCTCTCGCTATATTGAAATCATTTTGAGCTTGTGCTTGAGGTGTCAAATATCCGTTAAGATAGTTGCTTGCCATTATCGGCGAATCCTTTGCAATCTGATTTATCGCCCACATTGCAGCGTTATTTAATCCACCGTTGCGTGCATTCATATTGATGAACGTATTA
>CAJODU010000182.1 GCA_905233325.1 uncultured Selenomonadaceae bacterium | reverse complement strand
ATAGTCGAACTCAACGCCCTGCCCAATTCTTATCGGACCGCTGCCGAGGACTATTACCTTGCGCTTGTCGCTGACTTCCACTTCATCAATCTCAGCGCGGAAGGTTGAGTAGTAGTAAGGCGTCATTGCCTCAAACTCCGCCGCGCAAGTATCAACCATCTTGTAGACGGGCAGGATATTCTGCTGAAGTCTCATTGAGCGGACGGCGTCCACAGTTTTGCCGGTGATTTCAGCTATGGACTTATCAGAAAGTCCCAGATACTTGGCTTGGCGAAGTGTCTTCGGTGTCAAATCCTCCTTGGACAGCTTCCTCTCAAAATCAGAGATAGCCTTGATCTTGTACAGGAACCACCTGTCGATCTTGGTGATGTCGTAAACCTCGTCAATAGTGGCGACACCTCTCCTGAACGCCTCAGCTATAACAAAGATTCTGTCATCATTGCAGCGACCCAGACGGCGGCGGACTTTCTCATCGTCCCAAGCGTCGATCTTCTCAAGGTGCAGACGGTTGACGCCAATCTCCAGCGACCTCACAGCTTTTAGCAGGGCACCTTCAAAACAGCGATCAATGCTCATAACCTCGCCGGTTGCCTTCATCTGCGTACCTAAGGTCTTGTCGGCGTAGACGAACTTATCAAACGGGAAACGCGGTATCTTGACGACGCAGTAATCAAGAGCAGGCTCAAAACAGGCCTTAGTCTTGTGCGTGACAGCGTTGGTGATCTCGTCCAGGGTGTAGCCTATTGCGATCTTGGCAGAGACTTTGGCAATGGGGTAGCCGGTTGCCTTCGATGCCAGTGCGGAGCTGCGGCTTACACGCGGATTGACTTCAATGACATAGTATCTTTGACTGTTGGGATCAAGGGCGAACTGTGCATTGCAGCCGCCTTCGATACCTAAAGCTCTGATTATCTTGAGTGAGGCAGTGCGGAGCATTTGATATTCATGATCCGTCAAAGTCTGCGAGGGTGCGACGACGATTGAATCACCGGTGTGGACGCCGACAGGGTCGAGATTCTCCATATTGCAGACGGTTATGCAGTTGTCGTGACCGTCGCGCATGACTTCGTACTCAATCTCTTTCCAGCCCGCGACGCTGCGTTCAATCAGCACCTGCCCAATCATAGAGTACTTTAAGCCTTTGATGACAATCTCAATGAGTTCTTCCTCATTCTCGGCAATGCCGCCGCCTGTGCCGCCGAGGGTATAGGCAGGGCGTACAATGATAGGATAACCGATTGTGTTCGCGAAATCAACGGCACCGTGAACGTCCTCCACAATCGCTGATTCAGGTATAGGCTCACCAATCTGCTGCATTGTCTCTTTGAAGAGTTCGCGATCCTCTGCCTTTCTGATAGCCTCAAGCGGCGTGCCGAGCAGTTCAACCTTGTACTTCTCCAAGGCACCGCTCTGAGCTAACTGCACGGCAAGATTCAAACCTGCCTGTCCGCCGAGCGTGGCAAGTAACCCGTCAGGACGCTCTTTCTCAATAATCGCAGTCAAAAAATCAACCGTCAGAGGCTCAATGTAAACCCTGTCGGCGATGTGTGCATCTGTCATAATCGTGGCAGGGTTGCTGTTGACCAGCACAACCTTCAGGCCTTCCTCTTTGAGAGAGCGGCAAGCCTGTGTCCCTGCATAATCAAATTCAGCCGCCTGTCCAATAATGATAGGACCGCTGCCTATTACCATGACCTTGTTTAAATTCTTCTTCTTCGGCACTATTAAGCCTCCTACAGTTTATTTGTTACAGTTTATCGGGCGTAGTGGTTGGAAAATTTATATACCACTTGAAAACATCAGCAACATCAACAACCAGGTCTTCAAATATGGACACTTTGATCTCACGAATTGACGACGTAAGTTTTTCGTGATCGTAATCATCGTCGCTATATTCCATGTAAGAGCCTTTGAATACAAACTTGCCGTCAACAAGGTGAAAGACTTCTATGCGCTTGCTCCAAGGATCAACTATCCAATATTCTCTGACGCCATATTCCTCGTAAGCTGCTTTTTTGGGTCCAATGTCATTATTCATTGTAGACTTGGATAAAACTTCAACGACCAATTCAGGTGCCCCGTTGATTCTTTCACCGCCGGCAGACACTTTATTCAAATCACAAAGTATGCAAAAATCAGGTCTGACATGCTGCTCGTCAGACAAGTAAACATCTACTTCCGACAAAGGTATAGCTTTAATTCCCCTCTTCTTTATATAATCCCCGAATATACCGGCTAAGCTGATAACAATAGATATGTGATTCACAAATGGTGCTGCTGCTGCCATATAAAACTTCTCTCCTCCGATCAACTCATAGTCCGGCTCGTCGTCTGTATATTCCTCATCAACATAATCATACGCCAAGTTGTCCATATCTCACACCTGCCTTTGCAATGGAATCCAATG
>CAJODU010000181.1 GCA_905233325.1 uncultured Selenomonadaceae bacterium | reverse complement strand
CATCACTATTCGAGACGGCTTGGTTTTCACTATCTCGCTTGTCGTTTGATGAAGATGATTATTCCTTATATCTGTCAACTTTTTGTATATCAAGCGTATTTTTTGATTTTGGCGTTGTATGTTTTTGCACTCTTTTAAAGGTCTCTTCCACGTTGGTTGTTGTTTTGTATCTCGGCTTTCAATATTGACTTCAATTTTTCGTGAGACTTTGCGTTGCTCTTTTTTCAGGCGTTTCTTCATCTTCTTGACTTTCGGCGTTTTGTTGATGTTCTTGTAAACTTTGCCGGTTGAAACTATCGCCAATTCTTTCACACCTAAGTCAATGCCTATGCTCTCTCCAGTCAACTCAACTGTCTTCGCCTTGACTTCATAGCCTACTGATAAATACCAGTGCTTGCCGTCATAGCTGATGTGTGGGTTGGAATAATGACCTTTGACTTTTGGCAGTGCCTCAGAAGTTTTGACATAGCCGAGTTTTTCTCCTTGAAAGCCATTCGGCACCCTTTTCAAGCTCTCATAATTTACATAGAAACTGATTTTGCTTTTGTGCCGTGATTTATATTTTGGATAGCCTGATATTTCTTTGAAGAATCTTTTTAGTGCAATGTCAGCGTCTTTGACCGCTTGTTTCATTACATTACTGCTCACTTCACTCAGCCATTTATGCGTCGTTTTCTTTAAAACGTTATTGATGTGTTTTCTGACTTTGCCTTCTGATATGCCTTTGCCTGTATCTTGATATGCTCTTTCATTTTCAGATAAGAAATAATTGTATGACCACCTTGCTACTCCTGCCGACTTCCTGAACAATATTTCCTGCTCCGGCGTCGGCAACAGTCTAATTTTTACTGCTCTCAGCATTTTTTATCACCAAGAACATTTTAGCAAATTACTCTATCACTGTAAATATGTATTTTTTTGCCAATTTTGTATATATTTATCTTGTTCACTGCGATTCGCAACTTCGCAGCAGTCTTTCCGTTGCCGGTAGACCTCTGACACTTTCGTGCCAGCGCAGACTATTTCTTCAACCTTCACAGGTTGCAACATTTTTCTTCCGCCCTCAGCTTGCGGTTTTACTCTCCCTCTAGGAGATAGTCGTTGAAGGTCTCCCTTGCCTTTCGGTTTAGGGCTTTCCCTGCTAAACTTCCATTGTTTTCAGCGTTTAGGACTAACGTTTGCAATGTGTCACGCTTTGCCTTTCATTGCCACTGATTAGCTTTTTTTCACCTTGCACCATCTCTGCTGTTTTTTTCGCTTTCGCACCTGACCATTTCGTCCAGCTTGCCGTTTCCAACTACTGTTTCGGTTGCAGAGCTTTAGGATTTCAAAGCATTTAACGTTGAGTTTGCACCTGTCTCCAGATACAAAGGGTATTCTGTCGTTAAATCTATACTTTTATTTAATTTTGTACAACTTTGTCTAGATTTTTATTAACAGTTTCGTTGCCCACTTGGAATCACCGAATGCAATGGTATCTGCCTTGTCCGCGTTGAGGTATTCCATTAAATCTGCAATGCCGCGGGACTTTGATAAACCTTTGACACCGAAGTCACCAAAGAGAGCCGTATCACCCTTGCCGCCCCAAGTGCCGACCTTCACATCAGTGAACTCTTCAGCAGCCGCGAGATAATCATCATAGCTGTTGAGGATAAAGCTGATTTTGTTGAGGTCGTCACGATAGAGATCACCGCCGAAGATCATATCAGGGAAGATTTTGCGGACAGTCATAACCTCGGCGTCGGCTTTACCCTTGTAAGCAGCATACTTCTTGATAACGGGATTACCTGCCGCCTCGAAATTCTCACTGGCAAAAAGTCCGTTGTTGCTCTCAAGGTAAAATTCCAGCTTGCGACTGTGCAGCCAATCAACAATCCTCTTGCACTGATCCAAAGTGATAAGGCGATGGACGACAACCTTGCCATTGTCCTCAACATAGGCACCGTTGCCGCCAATCAGTCCGTCAACTCCGATTGCCCAAATCTCAGGATAAATCTCAGCCTTGGAGCGGCCCTTGTGCTCGTTCTTCCGTGCTTGGCGGATCGCCTCAACTGCAGAGGAGGGCAGCTTGTTCTCATAGTCGACGAGAGTGCCGTCAACATCAATAAATATAATCTTACTCACAATATCACCTTCTTGTCAAAACTAATTCCATATATGGCAGCTTTCTAAAGCCGTTCTTTTCGTATGTCGATATGGCTTTCTGATTATCACTCTCCGCCTCAAGGCGCAACACCTTGTCAGAATACATATCCTTGACGTATTGAATAAACCTTGATCCAATACCCTTACCGCGGAACTCTTCCTCAAGGTAAATATCCTCAATCCAAATACATTCGCTGCCGAACTCGGTTGAAAAACTCTTTGCAAGCATACCATAACCTATCACCTTGCCTTCAGCGGTAAAGATAAAGCCCTCAACGTAGGGCGAGCCATTGAGGCAACTATCGACATTACTTTCAAAAATCTCTTCCGAGCCGTTGGTAATGAGGGCGTCGGAACGGTAAAATCTCCTCATCATATCAATGACAGTCTCTCTATCTTCCTGCCGCATCTCTCTGATCTCTGCCATATATACAGCCTCACTTCATCAGATCATAGAATTTATCCGGCAGACGGGTGATTTTGCCTGTCTCCTTGTTTGTGAAGACATTCTGCGAGAAACCTGTCACCAAAACCTTATCCTCACCGCTCCTGAAGACCTTGTAGTCAAATTCCATCTTCGCCTTGGTTAAAGCCTTTGCTGTCGTTTCAATCTCAAGAATATCGTCAAAGTGAGCAGGAGAGTGATATTGAGCCTCAACTTTAGTTATCGGAAAGAGGATACCGTCCGCCATCATCTCATTGAGGTCTACACCGAGCTTGCGGAGATACTCAACACGTCCAATCTCAAACCAGCGAATATAGTTAGAATGGTGTACTACGCCCATTGTGTCCGTGTCGTAAAAATGTACTTGATATTTAGTCCTTATAGTCAAATTCAATCACCTTTCCTGTACAAATTCTCAAAAGCGAATATGGCGGCCTCTATCGTTGTCAATTCAGTTGTGGTAACTGATGCCGTCTGCATAGCCGTTGGCAAGCCTTTCTGATCATACTTTATGCCCTCAACGGTTATTCGATAGTTAGAGTACATATCGTCCTTGATCTTCTTGGCTTGCAGGTAGTACACCATAATGTATTTGCAATTTGATTCTGCTGCCTTCTGCTGAAGTCCTGCCACAGAGTTGTCAAAATCCGCCAGATCATCAACCTCTTCAACTTCAATATATTCATTCTCGTCATATACTGCCGTCGGGAAATGCTGACGCATACGATCTTTCATTATTGCCTTGACATATTTAAATTCCGATTCAGCGAAACTCTTCTTCATCACCTGGACAGGTGCTATGTAAATTGACTCAGAGACTTGGGAGGTGTTGATATTCTCTGGAAGATCAAGTTCCTTGTTCAGTTTAAATCTTTCATCATAATAATCACGAATGGCACAATCCAGATAGACTGACATTTTGTGTGGAAAATGCTTTACCGTTTTCTTGTCCTGATTGTACTTCTTGACTTCGCCGAAATGGACATATCCCATCGCTTGAAGAGATTTCTTGACAGGGTCGCCGCTCATAGTCACTCGTGTAAGATTTATACTATCCTTATATTCGTCGACAAAGCCCTTATTTCCTACCGCGGGTGCACCAAAAGTTATTACTCTAATTTTGTCCTCAGGAACACCCAGATCAATGAGTTTGCTTGCCGTTAAGATCGCCACGGCACCGCCAAGACTGTGTCCCGTCAAATACAGCCGCTCATTTGGATTGTTGGCGAGTTCTCTGAAAAGATTTATTCCAAGATTATTATTTAAAATTACTTCCGAATAGTCCTTAAAGCCTTGATGTACAAGAATTTGATTCTTTTTGTCGATTTTTGACTCGTCATTCTGCTTTGAATTATTCTCATTTGCCGGCACTTGTTTCATGCGAACATCTACCTCAGCATCTTTGAGGTCACTCGTTCCGCAGATTGCAAGTATTTTAGTTAATTCGCCGCCGTTGAAGTTTTTACTGATAATCAACGCCTTAGCATTTGCCTTCTCGGTCTCATCTTTGATAGGCTCTATCTTCCAACCTAAGTTCTTGAGCATATCTCGAACCATTATACCATTGTCATCTTCATATGAGGCCATTGACGAGAGAGCACAAACAAGCCGCAGTTCCGCCTCAGATAATTCTGCAGCTGACATTGTTCTTGGAATAAAAATCACCATCAAAACCGTACAAATTAAAAATAATCGTTTAAACATTGCCCTTTCCTCGCAATCTTAAAAATATATTCACAAAAAAATTTAAAAGCTGTCATATACTGTGTTTAGATTTAATTTTGCTTTGCATTATTCCCAAACAAAGCATGAGAACAAATATACCTATAACAAAATAACTCAAAGGTACAACTAAAACATTATACCTATC
>CAJODU010000180.1 GCA_905233325.1 uncultured Selenomonadaceae bacterium | reverse complement strand
AAACCTTTATTCTCCAATTTTGTAGCAAAATCTTTAAGATTCATGGCAACTTTTTTTATATAAGAACCCATACTGCCTGTTGTATCAACACTAAATACGATATCTACCGTATTAGGTGGATCGCCTCCACTTATTGCAATTTGATTTGCTACATTAACGACCTTCTCTTCCAATTTATATGTGCCATCAAGTAAAGGTTTGCCGTTGTAGTTTGTCCATTGAGCAATCTCGTCAATGGTTGCACGACGCGAATCAAATTCCTTTTGCATGATTGCACGATCTGCATCGGTGTTAGAATCGTTTGCCGCATTGATTGCAAGCTCTTTGAGGCTGCGCAGCTCATCGACAATGTTCTCAATTCCGCCATGAGCTGTCTTGAGCATAGAGGAGCCGTTTTGGACATTTTGAATGTCCTGCTCCAAACTCCTGATCTGCTCCCTCATCTTTTCACTGATAGCGAATGCAGAGGCGTTGTCGGAGGCACCTACGATTTTTTGTCCTGTTGATACTTTTGCAAGTGCCTTGCCGAGCTTATTGATGTTTTTATTGAGTTCGCCCAGAGACATTGCTGTCGCTGAATTGTTCAAGATTGTCATTGCCATTAGTCATCATTCCTTTGATATTTTATTTATGAAACCAATAAAGAGCTTTCATACAATGTTAAGAACACGAGATATTTTCAATACACTAAAATAAATATAGCATATATTTACTATAAAATCAATTGTAAATTGCAAAATAAAATCTCTTGCTTTTTGCGGTATATAGCAAATGCAGAATTTCTTCTAAAATGATTCTTGAAAGATAAGGAGGAATTGTGCATGTTTTCTGTAAAAAAAATTGAAATGGTAAACAAGACCTTCAGACTGCCGCTTGATTTGGTGGAGCGTCTGGGTGTCGTTGCTCAAGACAAAGGTGTTTCCATGAACAATTTGGTTACTCAATGCTGCGAGTATGCCCTTGATCAACTGGATAGCTCTTCTTTGTCGAAAGATGAAAAGCAAAGCAATAAATAGCTGCGATAAATGCACAATAAAAAAGATCGATTAAATTTTCTCGATCAATTTTGATTCCGCTTAATAATATGGGGTGGAATATTTTTTTTTTTGATGTATAATATCAGAATGAGAAACAGAGAAAGGAAGGTTTGCTTTAATGTTATCGGAATGGGAACTGTTGCTGCGGCTGGCACTCTCCTGCGTGCTGGGCGGGGTGATAGGATATGAGAGACAGTCGCGCAGAAAATCGGCAGGATTGAGGACAAATGTTTTGGTTTGCTTGGGCTCCTGCTTGATTATGGTTTTGTCTGAGGCACTTTACCTCAATGTTGAAGGGCGTACAAATGCCGACCCTGCACGATTGGCAGCACAGGTTGTCAGCGGTATCGGTTTTCTCGGTGCCGGTGCCATAATGAAGGAAGGTCTCACCGTCACGGGCTTGACGACCGCCGCCTGTCTTTGGGTTGTTGCCGGTGTCGGGCTTGCCGTCGGTGCCGGTTATTATTCCGGTGCTCTATTCACGACGGCCTTGGTCTTTGCCACTCTCGGCACTCTCTCCAGAATTGATGAATGGGTTATGCACGAGAAAAATCTTTCCTTGATAATCCACACTGAGGACAGAGCCGGTCAGTTAATGCACATCAGCTCCTGCCTTGATGATCTCCAGCTCAAAGTCAGAGGTGTCAAAGTCAAGGCTGACGAAGATGAGGTCAAGGGTGAAGGGCTTTTGTATATTGAGCTTGAACTCTACAACCATCGCGGCATAAAAAATGTCATTGTGGTTGATGCAATAAAGCGTATTGACGGCGTTATCAGCGTCAATGTCACTTGACAGGGCAGGTGTACAGTCTATGGATAAATTGATTTTGCCGCAACTTGAATACACAAGTTCCAAGTTCAAGAATCTGTCTGAAGTGATATTGATTTCCGGCGGTCGCAAGCCTAATCTTGAGTGGTTTAATGAGGTTAAATTGAATCGTCCGATATACTGTGTGGATCACGGGATTGACTTCTGCAGAGAGAGTGGCACTGTGCCTGAACTTTTGATAGGGGATCTTGACAGTGCAGCGAGTGAGTCAATCCAATGGGCGATTGATAATGGGGTTAATATCGAACGCCACCCTATTGATAAAGATTTTACTGATACTCAACTCGCCCTTGATAAAATCAATGAAAATTCTTTCGCGATTATTACCGGCACATTCGGCGGGCGTCTGGATCATCTCTTCAGCACTCTCTTCACCTGTGCGAACAGTAATATAAAAAGCTGCCTTGCTGATGATCGTGAGATAGTTATATTTGCAGATGCCGGTGAGAATGTAAGTATCGAGTTTAAGATCAAGCCGCTTGCCTTGTCGCTCCTGCCGATGACTGATACTTGCAAAGGTGTAACTATTGACGGAGTTCACTGGCCGCTTCAATCTGCCGACTTAAAACAATCCACACCCAATGCAATCAGCAACAGGGTTGAATCAAAAATAATCAATATCTCC
>CAJODU010000179.1 GCA_905233325.1 uncultured Selenomonadaceae bacterium | reverse complement strand
CGTGATGTCGAAAATATTTGATATTTGTATTACTTTCAAGATATGGTTGTATAAGTTTATCGGTATCATCATTTGTGCTGTTATCACTGACTACAATATCAATATTTTTGTAAGTTTGATTCAATACACTTTTTAAAGCAATTTCAAAATAATTAGGACGATTGAAAGTAGGTATCAATACCAACACTTTTGGTGAATTTTCGTTCATTTTCCCTGCCCTCTGAGTGAGCTTAACATTTCTTCCATATCATTTGGTAAGTCTGCGGTGAAACTCATTTTTTTGCCTGTTGCTGGGTGATTTAACACTAATGTATGTGAATGAAGTGCCTGTCCTTTTATATCAAATGGATTTTTCCTATTGCCATATTTAGGATCACCGACAAGCGGATAACCTATACTTGTCATATGTACCCTAATTTGATGTGTCCTGCCGGTTCGGAGATTACACTCAATAAAAGTATAATCCTTAAATCTCTCAAGTACCCTAAATTCAGTTATCGCAGGCTTGCCTTCAGGCGTTATTGCCATTTTCTTGCGATCAGTCTTATGTCTGCCGATTGCACCTTCAATGATCCCTGCATTATCGCTGACTCTGCCATGGACAATAGCCAAGTAAGTCCTTTTCGCTGTCTTCGATTGTATCTGCTCACTCAGACTGATATGGGCTTTATCATTCTTGGCAGCGACCATAACACCGCTTGTGTCCTTGTCTAGGCGGTGGACAATCCCGGGTCTCATAATACCATTGATTCCTGAAAGGTCTTTGCAATGATAGAGCAGAGCATTGACTAAAGTGCCGCTATTTACAGAATCGGCAGGGTGTACAACCATTCCGCGTGCCTTGTTGATGACAATAATATCGCTGTCTTCGTAGAGTATGTCAAGCGGAATATCTTCAGCCTCAAGCGTCAATGGTTCTATATTTATTTCTGAAATGGAGATTTTTTCTCCGCCATTGAGCTTGTAACTCGGTTTTGATATATTCCCGTCAACCAAGACCTTCCCATCAGTTATCAACTTTTGGAGATGTGATCTTGATTGATCGGGAAATTTTTTTATCAGAAATAAATCCAGCCTTAATTTTTTATCTTCATCATCGACAACAAATTCATTCATTATTAATTTCCATTGTTTTTTTTAATTCATTTTCACTAAAATTGAATAAAATCGAATAAATCATAAAACCCACGCCGACAACTATTGCAATATCAGCAATGTTGAATACCGGCCAGATTCTAAAATCCAGAAAATCGACAACAAGACCATTTTGGAAACGATCAATCAAATTTGCGGTTGCACCGGCGAGAAGTGAAATCAAGCCAAATTTCAAAATTGCATCAGTCTTTTGGATTTTAGAGTAGAAGACCGCAGCGACAATCAAAATGGCTGCACCCGCCAATAGGAAGAGTTCTCGTTGATGCGGCAGTATTCCAAAGGCCGCACCGGGGTTGAGTACATAAGTCAAATGAAATATATTCTCTATCATAGGAACTGACTCACCAGGCAACATAGAAGCGGCAACTATTCCCTTAGCAAATTGATCTATTGCTACAATGCCGACAAAGAGCAGCTTGTCCCAATGGACAAAGGCTATTGCCAGCACCATCTCTATAACTAAAAGTATTGATTTCAAAATGGATATTATCGACTTAATCGTAACGACCACCTCCGATTTTAACTCAACTTTATTTCTCTATAGATATTTTCGTAGTAGGCATATTTGAGGTTATGGGATTTATCCGAACGTCAGACAGTGCCGAATCTACATTTGATCTGGTCTCAGCGGCAGATTTGATAATAGCCTCAGGATCAATTTTTTTTGTATCCTCTGATACAGGCTCAAGATCAGTCTTGAGGTCAGTCAAATCAGATACCTGTGAATGTACTTGCGAAATGGTTGGTGCAGGTTCCTTTGGACTCGGCATACTGTTCAAAAGTTGAACTGTGACAGCAAGCTCCGTCTCAAGTGCCGCTCTGATTTTCACCAAGAAGGCATTTTTTTCTCTGAGAATGTGCTCATACTCCGCATTGATGTTGCGAAGTTTATTATTTGCCTCGTCCATATGGCGGCGTGCGTCAATTTGTGCCTGTTCACGCATATTTTGACATTCTTTTTGAGTGTTAATCTTCACTTCTTCAGCATTTTTCTTTGCTGAGGATATAACTTCCTCGGCGGTCTTTTGAGCAACCATCAATGTATCTTGAAGATTTTTTTCAAGTCTGCGGAATTGTGCAATCTCCTTTTCATTCATGCTTGCTTGTTCTTTGAGTTTGTCGTTCTCACGATAAAGCCTGTCATAATCAGCAGCAACGCGATCAAGAAATTCTTCAACCTCATCTTCTTTGTAACCGCGAATGGTTGCACGTTTAAAATCCTTGTTTTGTATGTCCATCGGTGTCAACAAGTTTACCAAAACTCCTAAATATATATTAAAAGTATCTTTTCAATAGTACTCCTATTCTGCCCTTTTTTGTCTGTCCACGGACTTCCACAACTTCCAAACGTCCGCGACCACGCATTGACAACACATCACCTTCTTTGACGGCTTGCGAGGCATTTTTGACTGATTGCCAATTGAGCTTCACTTTTTCAGCCTCAATTTCAACTGCGGCTTTTGATCTCGACATTCCAAAACCCGCTGCAGCTATGGAATCAATGCGAAGTGAGGCCACTGTTGCCTTTATCTCCTTGGTGCGTTCTTCCTTAGCTGCTATTGAAGTAAGCTCGTCAAGCGTTGTCTTGACTGTAGTGCCGCCAATCTGCGTTAAATTGTTGGTGAAGTATCCTGCCATTTTTTTGTCAACTAAGATTTTAGCTGATTCCTTCGTTGCTATTATATCACCAATATGCTCACGGTCAACCCCCAATGACATGATTGATCCGAGTACGTCACTGTGGGAAAGTCGAGCAAATTCACCATTCCACTCTGCTTTTATAACGTCAATCTCAAATGCAGGTGTTCCGGCAAATTCATTGCTCACGAAGGCAGCACGCTGGCGTTCTGCTCCGACATAGCCGCCGTCGAAGTCAACTTTAACATCACCGACACTGTTGGCTATTGTTCCGGCGATCTCCTGCTCATACGGACTCAGGAAACCGCTCAGCTTGTATTTACGATTCTTTTGGGCTTGATAGGCAAGATCAACCATTCTGACAGCCGATTCCTCACCTTCAGTGCCTTTGTAAAATCTTATAATTTTTTCTCTAATATCTTGTGCCATATTCAATCCTCAAATTTATTTTATAAGTTCACGAGCAGCCTTGCCGGTCAAATGCTCAACTTCAATGACAATGACTACAAGTGCCCTCATTTTGCCGTTGATTTCCTTCTCACGGTTTTCTGAATCGACATTCGGAGAGTATTTATCAGCAAGCAGCTCAAGACCGCGACGCTTTTCGGGATCGTTATTGTCTTCAATGACTCTGATTCTGCCGAATGCAATGGCACTCACATAATGAGTGGTGAAAGTCTCTTGAATGACATCATCTTGACTGACCACGCAGAAGGAAACTTTGTCGTTATTCTTTATGGCATCGAGTTTATGTCCGCTCAACGCCGCATGGAAATATATTTTACCATCAGCATAGGCAAAACTCAACGGGACAGCATAAGTGTAGCCATTATCGCCGTCAAGTGCAAGCACACCATTTGTAGCCTCATTTAAAATTTTAAGCGTTGCCTCTTCGGACAACTGCTGCTTATTTCTTCTCATTTCTCTAAACATCAAAATCACCTTATCAGATTCAATTTGCGACTTTTTTTGCTGCATTACGTCTGGCACGAGGACAATATTTATTGTATTGTTCCCACTCTTCAGGTGTACGAGGATTTACCCTATAAAATGTTTTATTGCCACTGCTATTCGGAATATCACTAAAATCAATTTCATCATCTGATTTTGGTTTATTTGCTATAAGTTCTGCAAGTTCTTCATCAGAGAGCGGCGGCATACCCTTATAAATTCGAATACTGCCCATAATAGTCTTCCTCCTCTTGTTTTGAAGCATATCGAGCTGATATTATTCTATATTTTTCTCCTCGTTCAGTGTAAATTACTGTTAATAGATCATTTACCATCCCAATCACCTTGATTCTATCTTCATCATCGCTATGCAATTCGTCAAAATCCTCAATTCTATGATCATCCATAAAAACACGTGCTGCAACTGAAAATTTAACTTTATGTTTCTTCCAATTAATCTCAGCCTTTTTATCGTCCCATTCAATGATTATATCATCAAGAATAATTTCACCCATTCAACTACCTCACATAAATTATAACTTTCTCAGCTTAGCAATAAAAAAACCATCTGTGCCGTCAATATGCGGCATTAGGGTCTTCTTTTTTTCAAGTTTAAAGTTACTGTGATTTTCAACAAAGTTATTGACAACGCCTTCATTTTCTGATTTTTCAAGTGTACAGGTACTATATATCAAAGTGCCGCCGGATTTAAGGGCTTGCGCTGCACTGTTCAGAATTTCTGACTGTAATTTAGGCAATTCTTTCAATTCAGCAGGTGTCTTCTTCCAGCGCAGATCAGCTTTACGTCTCAGCACGCCCAAGCCGGAGCATGGTGCATCGACTAAAACTCTATCCGCCTTGTCTGCGAATTTAGTGCCAATCTTTCGAGCATCAAGCAGGAGCGGCTCAATAATTTTAATTCCCAATCGGGCGGCGTTAGTATTAATTTGCTTGATTTTATGTTCGTGTATGTCAACGGCCAATATATGACCTGCATTATTCATCAGTTCAGCAATGTGAGTCGTCTTTCCGCCCGGTGCCGC
>CAJODU010000178.1 GCA_905233325.1 uncultured Selenomonadaceae bacterium | reverse complement strand
GGTCAAAAGGCTTCAACCGTTGCTCGTGTTGTCAAGACCCTCGAAGACCATGACGCAATGAAATATACTATCGTCGTTGCGGCAACTGCAGCAGATTCTGCTCCGCTCCAGTACCTTGCACCTTATGCCGGTGTCGCTATGGCTGAGTACTTCATGTACAAGAAGGATGCCAATGGCAAGGGCGGTCACTGCCTCTGCATTTACGACGATTTGACCAAGCACGCTGCGGCTTATCGTGCTATGTCACTGTTGCTCAGAAGACCTCCGGGACGTGAGGCTTATCCTGGTGACGTGTTCTACCTCCACAGCCGTCTCCTCGAACGTGCCGCCAAGCTCTCTGACGACCTCGGTGCAGGCTCAATCACAGCTTTGCCGATCATCGAGACGCAGGCAGGCGACGTTTCCGCTTACATTCCGACTAACGTCATTTCTATAACCGACGGTCAGATAATGCTTGAGACTGACGCCTTCTACTCCGGCATTCGTCCGGCTATCAGCGTCGGTTTGTCCGTCAGCCGTGTCGGTGGTGCTGCTCAGATTAAGGCTATGAAGCAGGTTGCCGGTAAAATGCGTCTTGACCTTGCTCAGTATCGTGAGTTGGCTGCGTTTGCTCAGTTCGGCTCCGACCTCGACAAGGGCACTAAGGCACAACTTGATCGCGGTGCTCGTACCGTTGAGACTCTGAAGCAGGCTCAATATGCGCCGTTAGCTGTTGAAGATCAGGTCCTAATGCTCTTCACAGCCGTCCGCGGTGACACTGATGATCCGAATGTTACCTTCCTCTCTGATATTCCGGTTGATAAGGTCGTTGCATTCCACGGCGACTTTATCAAGTTTATGCACACTCAGCACCCTGAAGTTGGCAAGAAGATTGCAGAACAGAAGAAACTTGACGACGCCCTCGAAGCTGAAATCAAGAGCGCTATCAAAGAGTTCAAAGAGACTGTCACCTACAAGATTGCTGCGGAATAGGCGGTGAAGTAAATGGCTAGTTTACAAAATGTCCGTCGAAGAATCAAGAGCGTCAAGAGCACGCAGCAAATAACCAAGGCTATGGATATGGTTGCGACCTCAAGAATGCGTCACGCCAAAGAGGCGACGATTGCCAACCACCCGTTCGCCCTTAAATCTCAAGAAGTCTTCGACAGACTTGCACCACAAGCTGAAGACCTCGGTCACCCGCTCTTTGAAGTCCGCGAGAACAGTGAGGGTAAGACTCTGTTGATTGTCATAGCGGCAGATAAAGGACTTGCCGGCGCCTATTCCAGCAATGTCTTGAAGATGGCACACGCTGAGATTGACAGCGGCGGCGACGATGATGATGAGATCATTAGAATTGCCGAAAAGGAAAACGTCGACATCAGCAAGAAGTACAAAGATATGAGAAGGCGCCCGAGACATCAAGCTCTTCAAAAGATGTCAAGAGCTATCAAGGCTGTTGCTCATTCCTCTTATGGCAGCAGGACTACTTCCGGCAGTCACCGCACGACAATCACTCATACTGAAAAGTCAACGGAGGAATTCAGAAATCTTGCAGATAATGGCAACTACGACATTCTGACTGTCGGGCGCAAGGCGACGGATCACTTCAGACATCGCAACTATAACGTTGTCCGCTACTACAACGGAATAAGTGAGCGCCCGAAGTATCATCATGCTCAAGATATAGCCCGCTTTGCCGTGGAGCACTTCCTGAGCGGTGAGGTCAACGAGGTTACGCTGATTTATACCCGTTTCATTTCTGCTATGACTTGTGAGCCGAGAGTGGTTGATCTTCTGCCGTTCTTTGCTTATGATCGCGGCGCGGAAGACGGCGTCAAGGGTGAGTATATCTGTGAGCCGAATGCTGAGGCTGTGCTTGATGAATTTCTGCCGCAATATCTTGTGACGTTGATTTATGAGGCAATGCTGCAATCTGCGGCATCTGAGCTCAGTTCGAGAATGAATGCAATGAGCAGCGCGACTGACAATGCCCAGGAGCTCATTGGTAAACTCAATCTGCATTATAACAAAGTGCGTCAAGCCGGCATTACCAATGAAATCAATGAGATCGTCAGCGGCGCAAATGCACTTAGTTAGGAGCAAGGAATAAGGAGCAAGGGACAAGTACTTGACCCTTATCCCTTGACCCTTGCCCCTATATAAGCGGAATCGTTGAGGGTTTTGTTATGGATTCAAATATCATAGTTGTTAAAAGTAAGGCTTTTGCTGTTAAAATTGTGAGTCTGTACAAACATCTGACACTTGATAAGAAAGAACACGTACTCTCACAACAGCTTTTAAAATGCGGAACAGGAATGGGTGCAAATATACACGCTGCTGTTTGCAGTCAAGGTACAACTGATTTTGCAGCAAAGATGAAGAGTGCATTGAGCGAAGCCATCGAAACAGAATATTGGCTTGAACTTTTGAGAGATACCAAATATATCACCGAAAAGGAAGCCGAAAGTCTGTTGAAAGATTGCGTTGAGTTGATAAAGTTTCTCTCTTCCGTCACGAAGATATTCAAACCTGAAAAGACCGACAAGAGTGAAGAGACAGAATCA
>CAJODU010000177.1 GCA_905233325.1 uncultured Selenomonadaceae bacterium | reverse complement strand
CATAAATATATCCACGTTCTAAAACACCACGAATATATATTTTATTGTAAACTAACGCAAAAATTATATTCACAACAAACGCACCAATTAGAAAGGTAAAAGAGCCGACAATCAAACTAAGAACACACAAAATAACTGCCCATTTCAGATCTCCACGAATCAGCGGCACAAACAACCCAAAGAAAAACACTGTCCATGAAAATCCTGTAGTACATTCTTTCAAGAGTCCAGATTCTTTGTGTCTTAAAATGATCAAAACAATATCTCCTTTACAATCATAAAAGAATTAACGATTGTTAGCCAGTTCAGTTTCACGCTGTATGGTTTTAATGCGAGCAATGGATTTTTTGACTTCTTTGATTCTCATAGGATTTTCAAGCTGACCGGTGGCATGCTGGAAACGAAGATTAAAGAGTTCTTCTTTGAGTGACGCGAGTTTCTCTTTTTGCTCTTCGCTGTTCATTTCACGAATCTCATTTGCTTTCATTTGCGTCACCGCCTTCTTTCGCTTCAGCCTCTTTCTCGTGTTCGTGATCCACGTGAATGTCATGCTTCATCTCTTTGAGGCTTTCCTCAACAACAGGAATGTAGACATCACCTTGACCTTCATTCTCAACGAACTTGGTCTTGATCGGAAGTTTATGACCTGCGAGACGCATTGCCTCTTTAGCAACCTCACGAGTAACACCGGCCATCTCAAAGAGGACACGACCGGGCTTGACAACTGCTACCCAGTACTCAGGTGATCCTTTGCCGCTACCCATACGAGTTTCCGCCGGCTTTGCAGTTACAGGCTTGTCAGGGAAGATTTTAATCCAGACTTG
Source organism: uncultured Selenomonadaceae bacterium (assembly GCA_905233325.1). Taxonomy (GTDB): domain Bacteria; phylum Bacillota; class Negativicutes; order Selenomonadales; family Selenomonadaceae; genus Quinella. The sequence continues at coordinate 2,057 of CAJODU010000177.1, read as the reverse complement.
ACCACCACGGCGAATGTAACGAGTCATTGCGATACGTGCTGCTTCAATCTGTCTGTTGGTAATCCAAGCAGGTTCAAGAGCAACGAGACCGTACTGACCATGTGCTACTGTGTTTCCACGATGTGCCTTGCCTTTCATACGACCACGGAATTGCTTGCGATATTTTACTCTCTTTGGCAAAAGCATTAATCTTCACCGCCTTCTGTTTGCTCGACGGCAACGTCCTTGACCTTCTTCTCAGGAAGAATTTCACCTTTGAAGATCCAGACTTTAACGCCGATACGTCCATAAGTTGTGTTTGCCTCAGCCAGACCGTAGTCAATATCAGCTCTCAGAGTATGAAGAGGAATACTTCCCTCACGGTAGGATTCTTTTCTTGCAATTTCGGCACCGCCGAGACGACCGCCGACTGCAACTTTGATACCCTTTGCCCCAAGTCTCATAGTACGCTGGACAGCTTGTTTCATAGCTCTGCGGAAGGCAATTCTTCTTTCAAGCTGTGCGGCAATATTTTCGGCAACGAGTGTTGCGTCCATATCCGGCTGTCTGATTTCGGCGATATTAATATCAACCCTCTTGGTGGTAAGCGGTTTGAGGCTTTCCTTAATTTGCTCAATACCTGATCCGCCGCGTCCGATAACCATACCGGGCTTGGCTGTGTGAATTGTCAGTTTCAGGCGATTTTTTGATCTTTCGGTTTCGATTTTGGAGACGCCTGCTGCTGCAAGCTGCTTTTTAAGTTCTTTGCGAATTTTGATGTCTTCGTGAAGTGAACGTGCAAATTCTCCTTTTTTATCACTGGCATACCACTTGGCGTCCCAAGTCTTGACAATTCCAAGACGAATACCATGTGGATGAACTTTCTGACCCAAAGATTTTACCTCCTATCTTTTATTTTAGTCTTCTTTTTCTTTCACGATTACAGTAATGTGAGATGTGTGTTTCAGAATACTGAAGGCTTGACCGCGAGAACGCGGATGAATCCTTTTGAGTGTGGGACCTTGATCTACAAAACATGAAGAGATGTAGAGCTTATCAACGTCCATATCAAAGTTATTTTCAGCATTTGCAACTGCTGATCTCAAAACTTTTTCCAGCAAAACTGCTCCACGTTTTGGAGTAAACTTCAAAATAGCAAACGCATCTTCAACGCCTTTACCGCGAATCAGATCAGCCACTATGCGAACCTTTCGCGGTGCTACGCGTACATATTTAGCAATGGATTTAGCTTCTTGTTTTTCTGCCAATTTTTTTCCTCCTCTCATTGTTATTTTATCTATCTAAACCTCGTGCACTCTCAAAACAACACCATATGAAATAATCTAATATCAATTTTAATCGCTGATTATCTAAATATATTATTTCAGCGAAGTTTTTCTCTCTTCACCTGCGTGACCTTTAAATGTCCTCGTCGGTGCAAATTCACCGAGTTTATGTCCCACCATATCCTCAGTGATGTAGACCGGTACATGCTTTCTGCCGTCATGCACTGCGATTGTGTGAGTGATGAAGTCAGGCAGAATTGTAGAGGCTCTTGACCACGTACGGATCACTTTCTTCTCATTGGCAGCGTTGAGTGCCTCGATTTTCTTCAGCAATTTCTCTTGCACGAACGGTCCTTTTTTTACTGATCTTGCCAAGTGTTGATCCTCCTCTCGTCAAAGATTAATCTATTTTAATTATTTGCGTCTGCGAACTATCAGCTTATCAGAGGCCTTCTTGCGACGAGTCTTAGCACCCATAGCACATTTACCCCACTTGGTAACAGGATGCTTACGACCGACAGGACTGCGACCTTCACCACCGCCATGTGGATGGTCATTCGGGTTCATAGCTACGCCGCGATTTTCAGGTCTCTTGCCCAGCCAGCGATTGCGACCTGCTTTACCGATAGTGATATTCTCATGATCGAGATTGCCAACTTGTCCGATTGTAGCACGGCAGTTGATGTGTACATTGCGAATTTCACCGCTTGGCATTCTCAGAAGAGCATAGTTGCCTTCCTTTGCCATAAGCTGTGCAGCAGCACCCGCACTTCTGACCATCTGTCCGCCTTT
>CAJODU010000176.1 GCA_905233325.1 uncultured Selenomonadaceae bacterium | reverse complement strand
TAAATTGCAAGCGTCCTTGGCGGCAAGCAGGGCAGCTCTCATCTCCTGCAAGTCGATACAAGTCTCAATGATGATGAAGTCCGCACCAGCCTCTGCAAGTGCCTTGGCTTGGTCGTAGAAGTTTATATAGGCGTCCTCGAAATCCAAATCACCGAGCGGTGCGACGAATCTGCCTGTGGGTCCTATGTCTCCGGCAACCTTGGAACGCCCGATAGCCGCCTCCTTGGCAATCTTAACGGCAGCAGCGTTCAGCTCCTTCATTCTGCTTGCCAGGCCGTAATGCTCCAGCTTAATGGCAGAGGCACCGAATGTGTTGGTTGTAATGATTGTCGACCCTGCCTCAATATAAGCCTTGTGTACATTCTTGACTATTTCAGAACTCTCTATATTCATCATCTCAGGACAAGCTCCCGCCTTCAGGCCGCCCGCTTGCAGCATTGTCCCCATGGCACCGTCAAATATTTCAATCATTCAATCCACTCCGTTCAAGCAATCTACAATCAGATTATCCTAAAATGTATGATTTGTCAAGGGTTGACAGAAAGCACTTCCATTTGCTACAATTCAATCAACAAAGTGAGGCGTTAATATATGGATAAATCTAAATCACCCGCTGTATCAATCATCATTCCGATGTATAATACCGAAAAGTATATCACCCAATGCTTGGAGAGCGTCGCCGGTCAGACTTTCAGCGATTACGAAGTCATTGTCATTGATGATTGCAGCACAGACAATTCAGTCAAGGTTGTCGAAGGTCTTGTCGACAGGTTTGAAGGCAAGTTGCAGCTCATCAAGCTCAAGAAGAACAACGGTACGCCCGCCATTCCCCGCAACAAGGGCATCAAAGCAGCAAAGGGCAAGTATATCATCTTCCTTGACAGTGATGATATGTTTGTCGACACTGCCCTTGAGGAGCTGATTGCCATTGCCGAAGCGACTCAAGCTGACGTCCTCCACGCCAATCAATTCATCACCGCGAAGGACAGCGAGGACTTCACGGCTGACACGCAGGTTGAGCTTGACTCTTGGGAGAATTTTCCACCTGTCAAGAAGGTTGTGACAGTCAGCAGCGATTTGAGGGAGAGGGTCAAGTCTTTCTCTGCCAAGGCTTTTATCTGGTCTTGCTGGAATAAGCTATTCCGTCGGGATTTTCTCATCAGCAACAAGATAGAGTTTGCCACTATCACCTATTCTGAGGATATGCCCTTCTGTTTCAAGGCTTTGTGTCTCGCCAAGAAATATGTCAGAGTTCCCAACGTATTCTATATGTACCGCTACCGTCAAGGTTCAATTCAACATCGCAGCGTCACGGCGGAGCAGCTTATCAAAATGTATCTTGAAGTCCTCGTTGAAGGCACTAAAGTCTTTGATGACTTTATGAGCAGGGTGGCCTTCTTCAATGAGGAAGATAACCTTGAGTACAGGTATATGGTGCTGGATTTCTTCATTCGTGAGCATTTGGGTTATTTTGAAGAGGTCTACCAAAAATATCCCGTGCATTTGATTGATTACCTCGTCCGTGAGAAGTTGACGCCAATCTTCGGACACAATGCCGCCTTCATCTCCTATATCTTCAATGCCGCCAATCTCTCCTTGAGCAAGAAAGCCGGTGACTAAATGCACGAGATGGCTATCGCTGAGGGTATTTTGAATATTGCTTTTGACTATGCCGAAAAAAATAAGGCCTCAAAAATCACCAAGGTTACCCTAAAGCTGGGTGAGATGAGCGGCGTGGAGGTTGAGGCACTTAATGTATCCTTTGATGTGCTGACGAAGGACACCATTGCCGAAGGTGCCGAACTGATAATCAACAGAATCCCGCTGATGGGCAAGTGCAACAAATGTGGCAAGGTGTTTCACATTGAGCAGTATAACTTTTTCTGCCCCGAATGTGACGGAATATTGATTTTACAGTCAGGGCGTGAGCTGCAGGTAGAATCGTTAGATATGGAATAAAACCTATTGCTAAAAGGAGATTTTGTTTTTTTGAAGAATATATTCACTATTAGCAAAATTGGAAATATATATTAACTAAAGAGAGGATTTGATACCATTGATTTCCAGTACTGATTTTCGCACCGGTCTGACCATTGAGATTGACGGCGGTGCATGGCAGGTTGTTGAATTTCAACACGTTAAACCCGGTAAGGGCGCGGCTTTTGTCCGCACGAAGATCAAAAACGTCGAGACAGGGGCTGTAGTTGAGCGCACTTTCAACCCTAACGAAAAAATGCCGCCCGCACGCCTCGATACCCGCAAAATGCAGTATCTCTATGAGACTGACGGTATGTACACTTTCATGGACACCGAAACCTATGAGCAGACCGAACTCACCAAAGAGCAGCTCGGCGACGCCCTCAACTACTTGATGGAGAATATGGAAGTCAACCTCCAGACATTCAAAGATCGCATTATCGGCGTAACTCTGCCGAACTCTGTTGAACTCAAAGTCGTTGAATGTGAACCTGCCGTCAAGGGCAACACCGCCACCGGTGCATCTAAAAATGCAACGCTTGAGACCGGCTTTGTTGTCAGAGTGCCGCTCTTCATCAATGAAGGCGATGTACTCAGAATCGACACC
>CAJODU010000175.1:2711-6506 GCA_905233325.1 uncultured Selenomonadaceae bacterium | reverse complement strand
TATTTTTCGTTATTTTTCAAAGGAGTGTTTACAATGCTTAATAATCTTGGTAATTTCACGGTCATCGAACAAAAAGGTATGACTTCTATGCCGCAGAAGGCCGCCTCCGCTTGGGACGGTGCTTTTGCTGAAGGGTTTACTGGCGCAAGCTACAAGCCCATTGCTTACATTGGCAAGCAGCTTGTAAAAGGTACCAATCATATGTTCATCGCAGAACAAACACTGTCAACTGCAAACGCCGAACGCCACATCGTAACCATCATCATCAATGAGTTTGACGGCAAATACACAATCGTCAAGGACAGCATTGAACGCATTATCTAAAACGCTGTCCGCCTGCTCGTTGAAAAAGAAATAACTAAACGTGCCAAATTTAGTCTCCGCACGTTAAAAGCCCTGTCTCTTTCGGCAGGGCTTATTTTTTGTCTTTAAATGTGTTCGCTTGAAAAGTGTCCTAAAAACTCATCTCATTATTTGCGAATGTGCAACGCAGTTAGAAGTTTTGCGATAGTTCAAAAATGTCTACTTTTCTGCGCAATTATGCTGAGTAAATCTTTTCTACAATGATTTCTTGAATCCAGCGAGGCGGAAAATGCTCTCCGCTGTTCCAATCTTGCATTGTACGATATGGCGCATGTAAGAAGTCTGCAAGTTGTTTAAGGTTCCAACCCTTCTTTTCGCGTGCATACTTAATTGGATTGGCGTTATACTTTTCCATTTCCTTTGCATAAGCTTCAGTATCAAGGCGAATCATTCTGATGATCTGACCTTTTTCAAGTGGTATTTGATCTACCGGCGTTGGTGTTGGGATTTTATCTTCTTCTTCTAAATAAAGCAAGGCATTCAATGCATCTTCTGCCATATATTCTGCCTCTTCGAGCGTCTCACCTTCGGTAATGCAATTTGGCACATCGTAGCCTTGAACCGTATAGCCGCCGCTAACGTCGGGCGTAAAGATTATAGGAAAATCACGTTTCATTTAAATCACCTCATATATTTTATTTGCAGCGGCAGGGATTTTGTGGTTTCGCTGCACCCTGCCTTTGCAATTAATCACTTAATTCCAGCTTGTTTGTAGATCTTCATTGCCGTGCTTTTCTTTATTGCTGGATGACGCGGCACCGGAAATTCTGTATTTGTTATTGGGCTATACCAAAAATCGTGATTTGTTCTATGCTTTGAAAACTTGCAACCATTTTGTTTCAACTTCTTAATCACTTCTGAAGTCTTTATCATATCGCCCAATACCTATCACCTCCCGCTCACAAGTATATTATATGTGATATTCGCGTATTTGTCAAGAGGTTTTATAAATTTTATTTATGTTTTGATAGTTTACAATAAAAAATGCCGCTCTCTTGGAACGGCTGTATTTTTTCAAGGTCGCTTTTTTATACGCTTGTCTCGATTTTTTCAACAACTAATTTTTGCAGCCATTTTGGAGCTTTACGAGAGCCGTTGTCCCAATTTTGCACTGTTCTGTATGGTGCCTCTAACAATTTAGCAAGTGCCTTGATTGTAAGTCCAGCGGTTTCACGGGCAGATTTAATGGGATTAACTTCACGATACCAAGCCTCACGGTCAAAAGTAACGTATTTGACGAATGAATCAGGTAGGCAATTAGAAATGTCAATATCTTCAAGTTTTGAAGGTTTCGGATAATCCTTCTCGTCAAGCTCATCAAGCATAACACCAATGGCGTCTTGTACCATATACAGGCAATCGTCCATATCATCGCCTTTACCTTGAGTAACACAACCTTTAACGTCCGGCACTGTAATTACATATACACCGTCAGTTGGCTCAAAGATTGCAGGGTATTGATGTTTCATTTAATCACGTCCTTTATATTATTAAATCGGTGGGCAGGATTTTTAAGTTTTGTTGTACCTGCCTTCGATTTTACTTTTCCCATTTTAGTCCTAACTGAGTGTAGATTGTTTTGACTTCGTGTTCAACTAAATCTCTATTTGTTATGACTATGGAGGTTAAGCCCGTGTCGGTTTGACGAACCTTTTGGTGACTACCACCGCTACCTTTTACGGTTTTGCAGCCGTGATGCTTTTTCAGTTCTTTTATCACTTCTAAAGGCTTGTACGTCGGCATTTTGTTTTCCCCCTCTCGATGTCTATATTATATACTCATTGAGTGTATTTGTCAAGAGTTTTTTGTAAAAAAATGCCGCTCTCTTTGAACGGCTATATTTTTTTTTTGCAAAGGTCGCGTTTTACTACTTTTTTTGGGAAATATTTACGAAAAGACTTGACAAATACCGGCGTTGCAGGTATAATATAGACATCGAAGGGATGTGAGAATGTGTGGAATGGTTAAACTGGATTTTTGAGCACTTGCCACACATCTACGCTGGAATCAACATAGCTAAACTAATATACAACACCGTGCTTGAGCTCAAAAACTACAAGAAGCCTAAACAGCAAAGGCGCAAACCCAAATAGCCAACAATGCTGATTAGGGCAAGGGGCGGCACTTCAAAACTTAACCGCCCTTTGCAACCATTCTATCATAGCATTATGCTCAAATCAACATTTTTTTTCTTGATTGCTCTCTATGACACATTTTTTAAGCCTGAAGGGTTCGTTATCGATTCACCTTCGTGGATGGGCGGATTTGTTACCGGTCTCTTGATTTACAACTTAGTATCAGATTTTAAAAACACCAAGTTCTTCAAAGAGGTGAAAAGTCATGTCTTTGGAAGGTGAGAACAGAATCAAAGAGGCAAGAGTTAAAGCAGGATTGAACATCAAGCAGCTTTCTGAATTAATCAAGGCACCTTACAAGACAGTTCAAGACTGGAACGCCGGACGCAGGACACCGCCTGTGTGGCTGCAAGATTTAATCATTGAGAAAATCCAATCGACCGCGCATTAAAAAAATCGACCGTTCAATACCTTAATTGGTACTGGCGGTCTTTTTTGTTGCTCAAGTTTTGGCTTTACTTTTGGCGGCGCAGGATTCGCTCAAGGGTAATGCTGTAGATTCGCGCTCGCGATAGTCTCTGATTCTCGTTATCTCGTCTATCAGATTGTTCAATTCGTTGATGCTTGCTGTCTGTAGGAAGGTCTGACTTAGCATTTGGCTCATTGCGTTTAGTGTTGGCTCCGGTATCGTTGGCAGGGTTCCTTCTTCTTTGAATACTCTGATTTGCGTTGAGATTTTGTCAATGAAGTCCAGCGTTGCCTGCCTTTGCTCCGACGAACACTTCAGATAGACTTCTATTACTTTGCGCTCCAAGTCTGTCAAGTTGTATTGCTTTTGCACTTCGTCCATCGGATCATCATTTGGCGCAGTGAACATCTCGCCTTCGCCGGTGCGCAGCCACTTCTCGTTCACGCCGAACTTCAGGCATATAAGATTGATAAATGCGTCTGTCGGTACTACTCGTCCTATTTCAATGTTGCTGATTACATCTTTTGAAACACCAAGCATTTCGCCGAATTTTTCTTGAGTAATTTTCTTTGGCTGTAATGATTTACGAATAATTTTAAGTCGTTCGTTCACGTCTATCACCTCCTGCAAACATTTTACTAAAAAGAAAATCGTATGTCAACGAAAAAATTTTCAATAAATCGTTGACAAACGGAAAAATATATGCTACTATTCGTATATCAACGACAAACAACGTCTTGAGCGGCACATAAGCCGTACATTGAAAAATTAATATTAGGAGTGATGTTTTATGACAAACACACAAAACGCTGTCTCAATCTTCAACTTTGAGAATCAGCAAGTTGACGTTCTCAACATTGAGGGTAATCCCTGGTTCATCGGTCAGCA
>CAJODU010000175.1:0-2687 GCA_905233325.1 uncultured Selenomonadaceae bacterium | reverse complement strand
GGCTACTCTGACAAATTCGCAGCAATTAAGCAACACATTGACGAAGAAGACAAGAAAGTCCTCACAATCAACGAAATTCAAAACTGGCAAATCACCAGTTTTGCGTCACCACGCGGTTTGACCATCATCAACGAATCCGGTCTCTACTCTCTCATTCTTAAAAGCCAACTGCCCTCTGCCAAGAAGTTCAAACGCTGGGTGACAAGTGAGGTGCTGCCGAGTATTCGCAAGACTGGAAAGTATGAGGCACCTAAGGCAAAGGCTCAACCCATTGATGAGAAGTACCGCTCCATCAAGTTCAACATTGAGGGTATCAGCGGTTTCTTCGACAAGTCCGGTCTTGCTCACTTCTTGGCTTATGATGTCGCCTATGCTCTCGGTATCGTCATCAATCACCCTAACTTCATTCAAGCGAACTACACGAAGATGGAATACCTTCTCGGACACAGCCTCACAACTGCTGAAAATGGTGATCTTCTCGTCAAGGAGCCGGAACTCTACACGCTGGTTACAAGGTCTCGCACCAGAGCCACTAAGGAATTTAAATCTGTGCTGGCGTTCAATGTTATACCTGAGTTGAAGAAATACACTCATTACAAGCCGCAAGTTACCACAACCGAAATTGCAAGAGTGGCACCGATGAATACAGCAATGAGGCGCAACGCCAATATCACGGTTACCAATGTGGTCAAGGACGTCGGCGGCGCAGCTGAGGAGATCGTGAGGATTTTCGGAGCCTCTAAATTTGAGGCACTTGAGGCGGCTATATCACTTGCAGAACAAAGCAGCGGATTGAACCTTGAGCCACTTCGCGAAGTCCTTGACAGTGTTGAGAATACTGCAACCATTGAGGCTGTCGACGGCGACGATTGGTAATATGCCACGAAAGCGAGGTGATGATCTTGAAAATCGAAGACGAGAAAGCAATCAAAGAAATCCTACAGAAAATGCGCGACAATCCAACTGATTCATTACCCATAATTCTCCTCGCCACTTTATCCTATCAGTTGGGTATGCTGGCGTCAAGCGCGTTTGCAGAATTATTCAAGCCTAAACCTACTGCGCAGACCGCTTGATATTTCAGCCTTGCGGTTGACTGAGCCGCTCAGCGATGGGCGGTTGAGATGAGCCGCAAATGCTCAAACTAAAAGACCGCTCGCTCGGAACGGTCAACACATTGAAAACTTAAATATAAGAATGATTGGAGTGATTATACCATGATCAAAGACAATTTGCAACCTCAAAATCTCACCAAAGAGATCATTTACTCAATCGCCTATGACGACGATATGTATCAAATCAACGCTGAAACGCTTGCTCCGTACGGAGGTGTCAAGGTAGTTGCTGGCAGAGTTCCTGTCAGACTTGAAACAGTCAAGGTAAACGCCTTTATAACGCAAGTAAAAGGCAAGAAGAGAGATGTTAATACCTTTGTTCAAAGCGTCATCGTGCCGTATTCCAAATATCACGAAATTCACAATATCGCCACTCATGGCAAGTTGGAACTTGACAACTTCAACGCCAATGCTAAAGCAATCGCAACTAAATATTATTCTGAGCACCTTGAAGACCCTGTTTTTAAAATGGTGGATGAGATTGATGAGCAAAGCGGATTGCCTGTTATCAAGGTCAGAAATGCTTTTAATGAGAAAATTAACTTCTTCGTTAAAGGTCACGCCGGCAATCTCGGACTGATAAAAGCTATTGAGATGGACATTGCCGGTGACGCTATCCTTGAAAACAATAAATATCTTGTTCGCGTCTCGGACGCTAATTGTAACCTTGTTGTTAGTGAAACAGTTGATACACCGGAAGAGGCAATACCTATACTCAAAAAGTATGCTGCCACTAATCCTAGTGGAATGGTTGTTAAGTCTCATTACGCAAGGCAACTCCGCGATGAAGGCTTTAGCTACTATCTGTATGATAGCCGTGATAAAGACGCTGCCGACAAACTGTCAGTGCTTACAGGTAAGGCTACGCCGGTGATTGAAATCTCCAAAACTGATTATGCTAACAATCTTGCTAACGCCGTTGCTAATTCTCCTTATGCTCGCCATCGTTGGGACGTTTACACAATTAAAAACGCCGCCAACCTTAAAGGTTTTGACGACGTTCGTATCGTGGCGCAAAAGGTGCTTGGTCAACTACTCCGACTTAAAGAAGTCGGAGCTTGTCCATACCGACACTGGTCTTTACCAGACGCGAGATTCAAACGCTTTCGCTCTCTCGTAGGTTAGACATCATCGGGTGGCTGACAACACCCGTTTTGACCTGAGAATATATCCCAAGCCCGTTATTTAATGGGTTCTCAAAGTCTATCTGCGTGGCGAGTGCCTTAAAGAGCCAGCGGTTCTCTCGACTTCGAGTGTCTTAGCTCATCGTCCGTTTCTCGCTGTCCTGTCGCCCTACGCTGCAAATTTTACAACGGATACGGGTAATCGGTCCGATTGGTTGCCGAGATTCAATCCGTCAACGACTTCAATTTACATTCCTAGCCGGACGTTTACAGTATACCTGATTACAAATTTTACGTCAAGGAGGTGTTTTGCGGCACTTCCTCCCCGACCTAAAGAGGTCGGAGTATCCGTGCCGCGTTTAGATGAATTTTCCACTTCTGCTGTCTAACACATGGTCAAAGTCTAACATTACATACTGACTGCCGCTCATTACAAAATCCTTTGCGC
>CAJODU010000174.1 GCA_905233325.1 uncultured Selenomonadaceae bacterium | reverse complement strand
ATAGGCCTTCCAAGTGCCATAATCCATAACCAAGGCACAGAAAGCCATAAACACCGGCACCATCAAAGCCACTATCAAAATTACTGCACCTTTTGAGTCAGTCAGTTGTTTTCTCAAATTCAATGTAACCGCCCCTCTTTGAGTTCTATGATAATGTTCGGATTAACCTGCTGTATTTTCTTCTATATCACTGTACTCTACTTTAGAATGTGCAGCAGCGTTTTTGGTTTTATTATACTGAATGAGAACATTGAGACGATCCGTCTTGCCACCTTTGAAGATGATATCCGGATTAACTTGATAAACACCAGATTGAATTTGCGTTAAAAAATTGCTATCCATCAAAGTTTTCATTGTCTCTGCTATTGTCTTGTAAGATATTCCTGTTTCTTTTTCTATTCTTCTGTAAGTATAAATAAGCCTGTTTTCACGATCAAGATGATCAAGAATCCAAAGGCAAAGACTAATCTTTTGATTTCCAATCATATCAAGTGCTTCAATAACATGACTAAGCCAAAGTTTGTGAAAGTTACAATCACGTTCTTCGATACTCACCATATTCATAGTCTGAATTTCACCGGTCTCAGCATCAATAAATTCTTTAGTACCAATGAATTTGATTTTGCTACTATCAAAATTTATTTTGTTTTTAAAACGATTATAAATAAATCCACTACCACCATCATCGACATTATAACCATTTGGATATTTACAATTCAGTTTTTCAATCCAAAATTTTTCACGTTCATTGAGTTCGTCAATAGTTTGACATTTTTCGACAACTTCATAGCTAAAATTTTCAATTCCATATTTTTTAATTTCATCATCAATTAAAATTTTACCGTGTTTATGACCTTGCATTCTTTCTTCAAGTGTCTTTTGAGTTTGTCCAATGTAAATTTTACCATTGATGAGATTAGTAATTTTGTAAATAATCATAGGTTGCCTCGCTTTCGTATTGACAAACACGAAGCAAAGCCTTAAAATATAGGTGAAAGGCTCTGCCTGTGCATTTGATTCCTCAAATCAATTTTAGCACTAGCAGAGCTTTTCTGTCAATTTTTTACAGCTTTAGCTGAAAACTTTTGCAATGTGTATATGCGAAAAAAACTTTCCCACTACCTCGAAGGAAGTTTTTGCTCGTGGATTTTCTTGCATTTATTGAGAAGGCGTCTGTAACGGTCACTGACTGCTTTGGCGGTGATATTGAGTATTTGAGCAATCTCCTCATTGCTTAGTTCAAGCCCATAGCGAAGTTCAAGGAAATCACGCTCCGCCTCAGTCAGCTCACTGAGAATGTTGAAAAGTTGCTGATTTTCTGTATATTTAAGGGTGTTTGGGTTGTCATAGTAGTACTTCTCGGTTGTACTTATCAGCTCAACACTCTCATCGATCTCGCTTTCACGATTGACATAAGCTCTCTTGCGGTAGTCGTTTACCGTATTTTTAGCAATGGTATATATCCAAGTGGAGATAGCGGCCTTTGAAGAATCATAGCCTTCCAGGTTATCAATCACCTTGACAAAGACATCTTCGGTGAGGTCTTCAGTCACCTCACGGTTGAGCACTTGACCGTATATATAGTTGTAGATCTTTTTGAAGTATTCATTGTAAACCTCTTCAAAAGAAGGTTGAACCATACTATCACCCTTTATTGCGTCATTTGAGGGGGGCTTTTTTGTTTAGATTTTGTTAAAGATCTCTGCTACTTCCAAGATTTTATTCTTTGCCTCAAAGAAGGCGTGTACCAGCTTGGGATCGAAGTGGGTGCCGCTTTCTTCTTTGATTATCGCAAAGGCTTTTTCATATGGAAAACCTTCTTTGTAGCTGCGTTTTGAGACAAGGGCATCAAAGACATCAGCAACAGCCATCACCCTAGCAGAGAGGGGTATATCTTCACCGGCAATTCCTGTCGGGTAGCCCCTGCCATTCCACTTTTCGTGGTGATACATTGCAAGATTTTTTGCCTCTTCAAGGTAGTGTGAATCGGGAACTGTCTCTATTATCGAGGTTATGATCTTCCCGCCGGCGGTTGTGTGAGACTTCATTATCTCAAACTCTTCATCAGTCAGCTTGCCGGGCTTATTCAAGATTGAATCAGGGACGGCGATCTTGCCAATATCGTGCAACGGCGCGGAATTGACAACATTCTCAATGAAGGCATCGGTTAATTGATCCTTGTACGCTCCCTCACGTTTCAGCTCCTCAAGCAGGATTCGGACGTAAGCGGCGGTTTTTTTGATGTGCTGGCCGGTGTTTTCGTCGCGGCTTTCAACCAGATCAGCCAGAGTTATAATCAAGGCGTTCTGCATTTGTGAGATGGTTTGAGTTTTGTTCTGAACGTCCTTGGTATATCTGACACTGTCCTCTGTCATCTTGATAAAGGCTCTGTAAAGGTTTTCGATTTCATCGCCGGTGGTGATATTCAAATTGCGGATACTTGCAAGGTTTTTCTCCATTTCCTCTTCACTGTGAAAGGCAAACATTCCGGCAAAGTGAGCTATTTTATTAATCGGCAGAATCAAGCTATACCTTGCAAGCTGGTAAACAATCCAGAAGATAGCCACGAAAATGGCAAGGAAAAGCACAGCCAACTTCATCATATAAAGCTGTGCCTGTTGCTTTAAGTCGTCCATTGATATATCAACTGCTGCATAGCACTTGCAGACACCCTTGCTGTCATAAATCGGAACATAAACACTGAGCAGCCAGCCGTAAGCACCATCTGAAACAAGAGGCTCAATCTTTCCACCATTCAGCAAAAGCGGCAAATACTGGACAAATTCTTCATCAAATTCTTCAACATCCCCAACCTCTGAGCCTTCAATCTCATCAGTATCGAGATCGAAGACCACATGGCAGCCATCTTCCTGAATTTTGTAGACATATACAAATTCAATGTTGGGGGCAGTGTCTCTGATACGGTACAATTTAGACTTGGTTTCCATATAATCATCAGAATTGCCGCCGTTTGCAAGGTATTCATCAACACGATCGGGATTTATCGCCCCTGCGGCCAGGTTAGCCACCCCTATACCAAACCTTTTGTACTCCTCAATGGAGGCGTCCTTGTAAATCTTGTAACTGATCGTAGCGGCAGAAACTCCAAAAATGAACAATGCTATGGAGAGTACCAAAAGCATTTTTGTACGGATGGACAATTTCCTGCATTCATCATTTGAAAGAATTTTATTTTCCATGTAGGCAAAACCTCTTAATTCCAGAGTCGGAGGGGATCAGTATAAACATAACCGCCGGAGCCATCGGGAATGATGTATTCAAGGTGGAGATGCGGACCTGTAGAGTTACCTGTCGAGCCGACCCTTCCTATCATTTCACCGCGCCTCACGGCCTGATTAACCCTCACATTCACTTGACTCATATGCCCGTATCTCGTATATGAGTTGATTTGGCGGTGATATATCAAGACTTGGTTGCCATAGCCGTCGGAATAATCCCCCGCCTCAAGGACAACCCCATCAAAAAGAGCCAGCACCTGCGTCCCATACTCATAACCCAAGTCAACGCCTGCATGGAACTTCCACTCACCGGTAATGGGGTGGATCCTCCAGCCGAAGTCTGAGGTTACGGGAAGGTAGACAGCCTCTGCCGGCAGACACAACATTTGAACAATCAGCCCTATCATTAAGGCTATTTTTACTTTATTGATTCTCAAATTAATCTTGCCTCGGTACGTTCATATTCTTCTTTTTTTGTTTTCTCTTATTATCGACAACTTCATTGAATTCGATGAGATTATCGTGGTAATTGCGGCTACCTTTGTGAGCAACATAAGGATTGAGGCGATAAGTTTTATTGAGGCCTGCCCTT
>CAJODU010000173.1 GCA_905233325.1 uncultured Selenomonadaceae bacterium | reverse complement strand
GAAAGCCATTGACCTCAGAGTTAAAGAAGGGCTGCCCTTCAAACATCACTGGCACAATCAATTCCACCTTGAAATGCCGTTCGGTCTGATTAACGATCCCAATGGTCTCACTAAGCTCGGCGATACTTATCATATCTTCTTCCAATGGAATCCCTTGGGAGTTATCCACAAAAATAAGTGCTGGGCACATACCACTACGAAAGATTTTATCAATTACACCATGCCCGAATTGTCACTCTGGCCGACTGATGTTCACGACAAAGACGGCTGCTACAGCGGCTGTGGTCTTACCGAGAATGGCACTGTCCGCGTCCTCTATACTTGCAACTCAAAAGATCCCAACAATATCAGGACATCTGCCCGGCACTCTGCTCAATGACGGGCGTGTTGAGAAAGATGATATTGTCGTTCCTGACAATCCTCAAGGTTATACTGCTCACTTCCGTGATCCCAACTTGTTCGAGGTTGACGGTGTCCGCCACTTTGTGATTGGTGTACAGCGTAAGAACGAGACCGGCACGGCATTAATTTATCGTGAGGCGGGTGAGGGCGATGAATGGGATCTCTTGGGCGAGCTGAAAACTGACTATAAAAAGTTTGGATATATGTGGGAGTGTCCCGGGCTCGTTAAGTTCGATAATGATTATTGGGCTTTGATTTTCAGTCCGCAGGGGCTTGAGGAAGAAGAATTTCAATATCAAAATATCTTCCAGGCAGGCTATATCACGGGCAGATTGAGTCTTGATTCTCTGGAAATGTTCCACGGTAAGTTTGAGGAGCTTGACAAGGGTTTTGACTTCTATGCTCCGCAGGTTTTCAGCAGCACTGACAAAAATATCCTGCTCGGCTGGATGGGTATGCCTGACAAAGATGATGAATATCCTACCGGCGACGAAGGCTGGAAATTCTCACTGACGATGCCGCGTGTGCTGACACTCAAGCAGGGACACATTTTCAGTCAACCTGCCGAGGAACTCAAGGCACTTCGTAAAGGTTCCGTCGACATCAACGAAAGTAGTGCCACCGCCATTACTAAAAAACTTTCAACCGGCAGTGAATCAGAATTAAACTTCAAACTCAACGACGCCAAGCAAATAAGCCTGACCCTCAAGTATGGCGAGGAACAGGCAGATATTACCTTCGACAAGGCGACGCAGGCCGTGACAATCGACCGCAGCGGAATGAAACTCGGCGGACGCGGCAAGCGCAGATTTAAAGTCTACGCCGACAAGACATACAATGTACAGCTCTTTGTTGATCGCACCGCCGTTGAAGTATTCTTCCAAAACGGTGAGCAGGTTGCCAGTTTCTTCGTCTTCCCGAAAGAGGACATCAAGCCGGAGCTGATAATCTCCAGTGATTCGCCGGTTGAAATCAAAGGCAAGATTTACGAACTCGGTGCCTTCAACTTTGCATGATGAGGAAGTTTTAACTTGATGAGGAAAAATATTGTCCTGATTGGTTTTATGGGAACCGGCAAAACAAGCATTGGCAAGCTGCTTGCCGCAAAGCTGGGCTGTGCCTTTATTGATTTGGATCACAAGATTGAAGCTGACAATAATATGAAAATTCCTGAGATCTTCCAAAAATATGGTGAGGCTCATTTTCGTGAACTTGAGAAACAAGCCGTCAAAGAGGCAGTAGAACGGCACGGAATTGTTATAGCTACAGGCGGAGGAACAATCAAAGATAAGGAAAATATGCGGCTTTTGAAACAAAGTGGCGTTGTAATTTGCTTGACGGCTGACATTGACGAGATACTGTTGAGGACGGAGAACAAGGGCGACAGACCCGTCCTTGACGCCAAAGATAAAGCCCACGGAGATCGTCGTGCCGCCATCGAAAAACTCTTAGAGGAGCGGCAGATATTCTATGATCAAGCTGATTATAAAGTCGATACTACCAACTGGTCACCAATGCAGATTATAGGGGACATTTTGCGATACGCCGATACTTCGCATTAACACATTAATAATCAACTCAATCAAAAAGGCAGCTATTTAAGGCTGTCTTTTGTTATGCTATAGTGTCATTATTTCTTCATCTTCAAAAATGATACTTGCATTATGAGCATACAAGCATTAAAATATACAAAGAGGTGAGATTATGCAGTCTGTCGACGCTAATGTTCAATATCGCAATTCTGTTTTCTGTTCCTACTTTCAAGAACCTTCGAGATTGTTGTCTCTGTGCAATGCTATCTTAGACACAAATCACACCGATACCTCAAAGTTGGAGCTAACAACACTTGAAGGGACATTCTTCAGCAATATTAAAAATGATATTTCCTGCAAGATTGGTGACAATTTCCTTGTCCTGGTTGAGCACCAAAGCTCAATCAATGAGAATATGCCCTTCCGTTGCCTATCTTACGTCACCGAAGTGATGAATAATCTAATTGAGGATAAGGACAGGCTTTACAAAAAATCTTTGATTCATTTTCCTACTCCGAGATTTGTTGTTCTCTACGACGGTGACGATAATGAGCCTCTGAAAAGAGAAATGCGGCTATCTGACGCTTTCGCTGGTGATTCCTCTGCCATTGAATTAATCGTCACGTCTTACAATATCAATTATAGCAAGGAACAAGAGATCCTTGAGAAATGCCAAGAACTCAAAGAGTACAGCATTTTTGTGAATCAAGTCAAAGAGGCTTTGTCTGTTGGTTATTCTCTTGATGACGCTATTGCTTATGCTGTTGATTATTGCTTGAAAAATAACATTATGTATGATTATCTGAAATTGCATGGAAAAGAGGTGTACAGTATGACCAGATTGGAATGGAACGAAGATACTGCCCGCAGGGTTTGGAAAGAGGAAGCCCGCGAAGAGGGTATGGCGCAAGGTATGGAACAGGGTATGGAACAGGGTATTAAAAAGGGAAAAAAGGAAACCACAATCAAAATGATTAGAGATTTCCTTGATGTTGGAACGCCTATCAACTTTATTGTAAAAGCTACAGGTTGGTCGGAGCAGCAAATACTTGCTCTTAAAACTCAATAGGAAAAAAACTTCGCCTCAGGTGCAAGCAGTGCCTGAGGATTTTTTATTTTTCATTTATTGCGTCGAATATTTCTTTAGTTACATTACTGAGCATTCGACGTTGCCTGACGGTCGGGAATTTAGAATCAATGGTATATCTGCCATTGAGGAGGAAGTTGTTGAGATCGACTATCTCCTCACAATCGGAGAGGTTCCTGTC
>CAJODU010000172.1 GCA_905233325.1 uncultured Selenomonadaceae bacterium | reverse complement strand
CAATTACAATGCTAATATCTTGACCAAACTTCAAAAGGACATTCAAGCTGCTATCACTGATTCTGAAACCTTCGACACCATTATCCAACTTCTTAAGCAATCCAAGCAAATTCCCTTGCAGAAGAATATTGTCAAGGCTGTGGAATCCCTCGCTAATGACTTTGCTCTCTCTACTAATGAGCGTGGTGATATTCTCCGTCAACTTTGTATCTGTGAGGATTATTCTCGCTATGGACTGATTCAAGCCATTTCTGCCGCAAGTAAAATTTCTAACTCATACGAAAGAGCCACCGAACTCGAACACATTGGCGGTGATTTGCTTACTCTCTCCGCTCCTAACAAAATTCTTTCCATTCCTCAAAACCGTTCCAAACTTTCCGCTTAATTCTATCAAACCTCTTGTGCTTCGCCATGAGAGGTTTTTATCTTTGGAGGTATAACTATGAAACCAAATAAGTCAACCATTATTCATAATGCCATTCATCATATGCTCGATATGTTCAAGAGCGGCAATTTTCCTCAAACTGTCGCCTTTTCTATCATTCGCAAGCATGAGGATGATAATATCCCTTCTGACAAGTGGTCTCTTGGCAACCGATCCGTAAATTGCAGCTAAAAAGCCGTTACCTCTTCTTGGCAACGGCTCTTTAGCAAGCTGTTCTACGTTTCGTAGAAAATTTTAACTTTTGTCTTGACATTGGATTGCTCCTGTGTTAATATACACATAATCGCAAAACTCAATAACGGCAGAGGCAACCACTCTGGTTATATTATAATAACATAGTATGCCTCCGTTGTCAAGAGTTTTATTACAAAAAACTTATAGGAGGTTTTATTTTATGAAAAAATTTTTCTCTGAGGAAGTCCAAAAAATCCGCAATGAACTTGACGGAACATCAAGCAAGTCGGGCAAGGTAATCAAGTCCAGTGCCGAGAATTTCCTCTATGTCTTTAGTCACGACCCCTTGCTCATCAACTGCATTGGGTTTGACCGTTTCAACAATCGCCTGACCAGGCTCTCCTACTTCGATTGGAATGATATGGCTCTTGGTGAGACGGGGGCTTGGAGTGACGCTGACGATGACCATATACAGAATCGCTTGGAGATGAATTACGACCTCAAGGGGGATACTGTTTACAAGCGTACACTTAGTCAGCACGCCCGCAAGCACGCTTTCCACCCTGTTCGCGATTATCTCAACGATCTGCCTGAATGGGACAATGTTCCCCGTGCCTTTAGGCTGTTTACCGAAACCTTGCTGATTGATGACACTGAATATAGCCGTGCTGTCATTTACCATTGGCTGCTGGGGGCTGTTGCCAGGATTTTCCACCCCGGCTGCAAGTTTGACTATTGCCTTGTTTTGAAAGGTGCACAGGGTATTGGCAAATCTACAATTTTCAACTTCTTGGGCGGCAAGTGGTTCAATGATTCTGTCGGCACTCTTGACGGCAAGGACGTAATGGAGCAGATTCAAGGCTCGTGGATTATTGAACTCGGTGAACTTCAAGCCACCAACAAGAGCGACAATGAACAAATTAAGGCTTTCCTCAGCCGTCAAGTTGATAAATTCCGCACGCCTTACGGTCGCCGTACTGAGGAATACCCCAGACAATGTGTCTTTGCCGGTACTACCAACTCCGAAGAGTTCCTTCGCGACAGAACAGGCTCAAGGCGTTTCTGGGTGCTGGTCTGCAATGCCAAACCCGATTACGAACTTCAAGAAGAGATTGAGAAGGATCCCAAGAAATCCTTACGCTGGCGGCTCCACAACCTCAATGCTGAACTTCGTGACAAGGTTTGGGCTGAGGTGATGTATTGGTATCGCTTTGAGCTGGAAGGTCGCGACGGCAAGTTTGATGACCATATGCTTGACTTGCCTGATTTTGTCAAAGCTGACGCTGCTAAGATTCAAGAGCAATACACCGAAGGCGGCGAGCTTGAAGGAGCTGTCAGTCAGTTCCTTGAAACAAGGATACCGCCTCTTGGCATTTGGGACGCAATGACCAAATTAGAGCGAAGGGGCTTTTTGAATGGTATCACAAAGACCATCAGCGGCGATGAAGGCTCAATCAAATTGGAAGCTGTCCAACTGAGAGAAAAAGTCTGTGCTGCTGAAATCCTCTACGAGGGTATGAATATTGACAACCCTGTCAAAGAACGCAGCTTGGTTCGTCAAGTCAACGAACTCCTTGCACAATTGCCCGACTGGGAACGAGCAACGAGAAATACACGTTTCAGTGAATATGGGGCACAGCGGGTCTCATTTAAACGACGTGACAGTGTTGACATTGACTGTTGACATTCACTAAAAATTTGTTGACATTCACCGAAAATTTGTTGACATTGTTGACTTAATGTCAACATTTTTTTGTTGACATTGTTGACGTTGTTGACATTATGTTGACATTTTTTTTTTGCAATGTCAACAGCTTTTTTGCCGTAGTTACGCCTTTTTTTGGCATTTGTTGACATTGTTGACATTATTTTTAGTGTAACTTTTTTTAAAAAATAGCAAAAAGTGCTATAAACCGCACCAAATCAACCTAGAATGGCATTTTAGACCTTCTTTTTTTTTAGGAAAAAATGCTCAAAAGGTTTTATAGAAAAAAGAATGTCAACATAGGTTGGAGGGGGGGCAATGTGCCTTGAACCTCTCATTCGCTCCACTTTCGCTGAGAAGTCTGGGCTGGCTGTCGTTGAATGTCCTCCTTCAAAGAATATCCTTATATGATTGCGAATGTCGACGGTATTGTCACTGAGAAGAATGGCTCTAAGTCTCTGCTGGAGATTAAAACTGTTGTGGAATACTTCTCTTTTGATTGGGACGACGGCTTGCCTCTTGAATATTATCTGCAGATTCAGCATTATCTGGCTGTCACTGACTTGAAAAAGGCTTATTGTGCTGTGCTTATCGGTGGTAACAAATTCTCTCATCAAGTTGTGGAGCGCGATAATGAGACTATTAACACAATCACTGCCCTTGAGTACGACTTCTGGAATAACCACGTCTTGAAAGGGATTCCCCCTGCTGTCTCTGATAAGGATTCTGAGTTGCTCAATTCTCTCTACCCAAAAAGTAACTCTGCTGCTGCAATTCTTCCGACTGAAGCTG
>CAJODU010000171.1 GCA_905233325.1 uncultured Selenomonadaceae bacterium | reverse complement strand
GACGTCACGCCGGATATCATGTCCGTCGCGAAGGCACTTGGCAACGGACAGCCTATCAGTGCCTTCATCTCAACACCAAAAATCGCAGACACCTACACCCGCCCCGGTGCCTCGACCCTTGGCGGCAACCCCGTATCATCGGTCGCCGCCCTCGCCACCCTCGACTACATCGATAGCCACAACCTCACATTAAAAGCCCGCGAACGTGGCACGCAGCTCAAGTCGGGCTTGATAGAGTTGTCGAAAAAACATTCAATCATAGGTGACGTGAGAGGCTTGGGATTGATGATTGGTGCGGAGTTCGTCCACCCTGACAAGACACCTGCCTTTGAAGAACTTGACAGGGTGCTTGAAATATTAAAAGATCGCGGTTTCATCATCGGCAAAAATGGTGTCGGACGAAATGTTATGGCGTTCCAGCCGCCGCTCGTCATCACCGAAGAGAATGTCAATGATATACTAAATGCTTTGGATATCGCCTTGACGGAGCAATCTCTTTAATGGTGGCGGTGAATGAATGATAAACTCTATCATTAAGAGAGTGAAACAATTCTACAGAGCCGTTACTGCCAAGCTGACTGCTGACGATAATATATATATATCCGATCACCTTTCAACCAAGGAGCAGAAGTTATTCTTTGCTATGGACGTTGTGGATCAGTATCACGCCCTGCATGTTGCATATACCCTTGAGAGAATTGCAATCGAGGGCAAGCAGGGAATTGATCATGAGTTCTTGATTCGCTGCGCCCTTCTCCACGACATCGGCAGGGTGAAAGGTGATATGTCTGTCTTTGATAAAGTCTTTGCGGTGCTGATTACTTACTTTCTTCCGAATCTTGCAGACAGGCTTGAACTCAATGGGAGTCATTTGCTATACGTCTATCGTCACCATGCGGAGATAGGAGCAAAAAAGTTACAGGATATTGAGCTGTACAGGGAGGCTAAAATCATTGCTAAGCATCACTCACCGCCCTCTGCTGATGATCCCGCTGAATTGAAACTTCTGCGTATTGCCGACGACAAGAATTAAAATGTTATTCACAGAAGAGCTTTTATGTGATATAATGAAAAATTATGAGAGGTGTATTGACATGAATGATTTTGCCTATGCAATGGAAGAAGACAATGAGGATTATGAGGTAATCAACGGTCAAGTCTATATGATGTCCCGCCCAAGTACAGCACATATGAAGGTAGAATTAAATATTGCAACTATATTTAAAATTTACCTCAAAGGTAAAAGCTGTGTTCCATTCACTGAGACTGATGTCTTCTTTGATGATGACAACAACTTTGTCCCTGATGTGATGATTGTCTGCAATCCTGAGATCATCAAAGAGAGAGGGATATTTGGCACGCCGGATCTTGTTGTCGAAATACTTTCACCATCAACGGCCATCAAAGATAAGATGGATAAATTCTTCGCTTACGAAAAATATGGCGTCAAAGAATACTGGATTGTAAGCCCCAAGGAAAAATCCGTTGAAGTCTATCAACTGAAAGAAGGCAAGCTGGAGCGTGCCGGATACTATCAATATTATACTGATGAGGAATACGCCGATCTTACAGAAAAGCAAAAGGCACTTGCCAAGCGTGAGATTAAAGTATCATTATATGATGATCTCTATGTCACACTTGAAGATATATTTGAAAATGTCAAGTGAGGTGGTGTTAGTGTGAATGATTTTGCCTATGCGATGGAAGGAGACAATGAGGATTATGAGGTAATCAACGGTCAAGTCTATATGATGTCTCGTCCTAATACCAATCATATGAAAGTAGAAGGTAATATTTGCACTGCTTTTAACAATTATCTCAAAGGCAAAAGTTGCGTTCCATTCAATGAGACTGACGTCTTCTTTGATGATGACAACAACTTCGTGCCTGATGTTATGATTGTCTGTGATCCTGACATTATCGAAGATGACGATATTCACGGCGTCCCCGACTTAATAGTTGAGATTCTCTCCAAGTCCACTGCCCGCAAAGACAGAGCAGAAAAGTTCTTTGCTTACGAAAAATATGGCGTTAAGGAATATTGGATTGTAACTCCGGAAACTAAATCCGTTGAAGTTTATCTTCGTAAAGATGAGAAGTTGGTATTGGATAATGTTTATTCAATATATACCGACCGAGAGTGGAACAAACTTTCGGAAGATAGGAAAGCTGCCGCAAAGTTTGAGATAAAGGTATCACTCTATGATGATTTTGTCGTTAAACTTGAGGATATTTTCAATCGAGTTAAATAATTATTTGCAAAGGAGAATGACGAAGATTGCAAAGAGACAGACTGATAAAGCTATTAGTCAGTATTGCGGTTATTGTAACCGTTTTCTTTATGTTTATCAAACCGCTTGCCAACAGTATAAGGCAAGGGCTTGATCTGCAGGGCGGCACTCACGTTGTCCTTGAGGCAGAAGACACCGAGATTGCCAAGGTCAATGATGATGCCATGCAGCGTGTCGTCACGATAATGGAGAAACGCATCAATGAGCTGGGTTTGACTGAGCCTATAGTCCAGCGTGAAGGCACTCGCAGGGTTATCATTGAGCTGCCGGGTATCAAAGACCCCGATTCAGCCATTCAGACAATCGGCAAGACGGCTATGCTGGAATTCAAAGACGAAGAGGGCA
This sequence comes from uncultured Selenomonadaceae bacterium, assembly GCA_905233325.1. Taxonomy (GTDB): domain Bacteria; phylum Bacillota; class Negativicutes; order Selenomonadales; family Selenomonadaceae; genus Quinella. The sequence goes on along the minus strand of CAJODU010000171.1, from coordinate 296 downwards.
ACACTGTCCTCACCGGCACAGACCTCAAGGACGCCCAAGCGGCGATAGATCAAAGCAACAGGAATGTTGTCTGGAATCTCCATGGTGGTCACGCATCAAAATTTGCATAGTCAAGGGTTTAAGGAAGCCTATAAAATAGCTGAGAAAAACGAAATAAAATTTGATGTACAGATAGCGGAGCCTGTAGGTAAGCTAGATGGAGAAAGAGATTGTCTAATAACAAAAGAGGATGCTAAATTTATCCATGAAATGTATAAAAATTCGCCTATTTCTCCAAATGGTCAACGGATGATAAA
>CAJODU010000170.1 GCA_905233325.1 uncultured Selenomonadaceae bacterium | reverse complement strand
CTGCCAATCTTTCCAAAATACTTTAGCATTATAGCCGCCCTGCTCAGCCAGAAAGAAAATGCTGGATAGAGAAATACCCTGCCCGTTGAAAGATTGCCAATGTTTGCGGCAATCTTCTTCGGATTTGAAGGTGGTGGCGGTCTTGCTCCACTGAGTCCACATATCAAAAAAATTATCCGATTCTGAACGCAATGCCTGTCCGCAACGAATCCAGGTATCATAAGGTGTGGCGTCGATATAGGAAAGTGCGGCGGCAATCCTTGCTGTCTCAAAATCTTCACCTAAAGGCTTGACAGAATGTGATATACTTTTAGTAGAAGGTTTCGGCTTTTGCGTTTCGGCAGGTTTGAATCTGTCAAACTCAGATACCGAAAACACCTTATCAGTCAACACCAACGGTTCAACATTTACAGGAGAATCCTGTATCTTGTAGTTGAAGGTAAACGGCACGCGCAAGATACGCGGTAAATCCCCTACACTGTCAACAACGGTTGCATATTTACCAGCATTTTTACGAATCGCGTCAATGAAGTTTTGATTGCGTTCTCTAGCTTGACTTCTTTCATCGTCGCCGGCAAATGTTAGCGGCTTATCAAGTACACAATATGCGTGAAGTCCATAACCACTACAAATGAGCATAGACGGTTCAACAGGTAAGAATTGCCTTGCTATTTCTATAGTCGGATATTTATCATCGCCAATGTGCTTACCACCTAGACAGTCTATATCAGTCCATATCGCCGTTTGCAGAGTGACTTGCTTATCTTTAATACGATTGTATTTTTTCGGTGGTGAATCGGTAAGACAAACGCCGAAATAAACATCAAGTTTCTTATCACTCAATTCAATAGCTTTTGCCGCCATAGCTTGACGGTTTTCGGCGGTCGATACATCAAACGCAAGCGTTTCCTTGTCTTGCGAAGTCCACAAATAGCCAAAAGTTTTTTTCTCCACTTTGCCGTAAATTTTGTTGAAGAAGTTACCTGCTCCTTCAATACGTTGACTTTTATTCATAAAAATTTTTCTCCTTTGTGAGATAATATATACCAAAAAGCGGCGTCTGCCTTGCAACTTGCAAACGTGTATTTTGATATTTGTGCATAATCATTATAACACGAACTGTCAAGGTTGAGATACCGCTTTTTTGGTGTTTGAATTTACTAGGCGAATTTCAGTAACAACGCCCCTGTGTTGCCGCCGCTGGTTAAGGTATGACAAGAGCGGTGCTTAACGTCATTAAAGTACACTGCGGCGGTTATCCCTTCGACTGTATCAATACTTTCAAGCGTCAGACCGCGGCGGCTGATGAAGTCCGTTAGCTTTTCAGTCGGAAGGTTGTAATAGTGCCAATCCTGTGCGGCGGAAATTGACTTATCAAAGGTTTTCATCATCATTTTAAAGATTGTTTCCTTGTCGAGTTTCAAGTCCCCATTTACCCCCTGCCTTATTTGAAGTCTTTGACTGTCGGTACAATTTCTGAAAAGTCGAATCCGTCATCAGTCCTGCCATAGCGATAGAAAAGTCCGTTATCGTCAGTAAGAATCATATCAAGACCGCCCTTGTCGGAAGTTGCGGCGATAATACGCAAGTCAAGTAGCTGGTCAAAAATCGTGTAGACTTCGGCAGACTTGCCTTTGCCGAGTTCTGTTTCAGTACCACTGAAGACGTCATCAGACGTTCCGAAGTACTTATCCAAAAAATTTGAAATTTCTTCTTTACTGATAATCATTGTCATCATCTCCTATTTTTCTTCCAAAGGCTACAGCTTGACAGCAAGCCTTCAACTCGTCTACTGGAACAAAAATACAAGTTGAAAACCATATCCGCCCACCTTCGTAGCTCTTTTGTTTCTGAACACCGAACTCTTTTTCCCATTTCCTAAGAAAACGTCGGACAGCGAGCTTTAACAATTGAGCAACGATTCTAAAACGGTCTGCCACATCTTCAAAGCAAAAAAGGAAGTAGTCACATTCCGCGGTGTATACCCAGCCGAGTTTGTGCCGCTCAACGTCGCTGCAGAGTTCGATTGCCACTTCTGGACGTCCGCTTTTCCAATATTTTTTTGCACCCTTGCGCCGCCACTTAGCGTCGTAAGTCTCCTTCTCTCCGTCGGCAAGGTGTGCCGAGTAGTCAATACCGCACTTATCAAGCCAAAGTTCGGAACGCTCAACGCGTTTTACTTCCCCTGCTGGATAAAAAGCCATTATCGCAGCTATATCCTGTTCCCGTTGCTGATTACTAAATTTTAGTGCGTCGCTGAAACCGTTTTCTTTTAAAGATTTACCAAAGTCCACCTTCATCATCTCCCTTATGCTGAATTGTAATTTGTTCTACTGGTACACCTAGTGCATTTGAAATTCTTCCGACAGTCCTAATGGTACAACGCTGATTAGAAGTTGTAATTTTTGATATAACGCCTTGAGACAATTTAGCCTTCTTTGCAAGTTCTGTCACCCCGATACCTTCGTGCAGCATTCTGTCGCGTATTTTTGCGGCACTTACTATAAACATCTTCTCACCTTCTCATTTTGTGTCTTATATCTCAAATAGTGTAACATACATAAAAAAGAATGTCAATGATTTTTTTGAACAAAATGATTGCATATTCTCAAATTGTGTTTTATAATGGAATGGGGGGCTGAGAAAAATGTCTACGTTTGGTGACAATATGAAAAGAATCAGAGAAAAGAAGGGAATAACTAAAGCGAATTTGGCAACGGTGCTAAATATTTCTCCGTCTGCAATTTCTTTTTACGAAAAGGGAGAGCGCGAGCCTAACCTTGAAAACCTTAAAAAGATTGCCGCTTGTCTCAATGTGACGATTGATGAGTTTGGAATACAAATTCGACGTTGATAAATTAGAGCCATACAAGAGTACTTGGCAACTATCAGGGTGGCAAGTGAATGTTGATGAAACGGGGCGAGTACACGTCACAAAAGAAAGGGGGAACGGATATTGGTCAACAGCGTTATTGCCCAATAAAGATGACAATAGCCCGCTTAGTGAAGCAATGAAAAAATATGAGCTTGAAAATCCAATAGAAGCGGAAACGGCAAAAATTGAAGGTGTCGTTTTCGATACAATAGAAGAATTTATCACAGTGACAAAAAAAATAGACCATAAAGCCTTCATCAGTTCATTGCCTATGCTAAGAGCTGCCGTTGACAATGCTATATTTTGTAAACTTTTGAAGAAATTTGAGAGTAAATCGGAAACGCTACAAAAAAACGTGACGCACGCGATAGACGGCTAAAACCGCCTAAATAAAAAATCTCCTGCTAAAATGCAGGAGAATATTTTTTCTCGTTGGTGCTTAACTCTGCGCGTAGGTTTTAGATTAACCAATTCTCATATGTTAAGCCTTTGATTCGGCTAAAGTGCTTTTCGTTTGCGGTTACAAGTATGCAATCATTCGCCATTGAGATAGCTGCTATATAGATGTCATTATCTTCTATCTGCTTGCCTTTGTGGAGGTCTACATAGATATTAACGGCAATTTCAATCGCTGCCATATCCAGCGGCAACTTTGCAAGTATCGGATAGAGTTGCTGGAACTCTCTAATCCTGTTTGACGCCCCAGCGGCTTTTAATCCACGACTTAACTCATAATAGACAATGGAGCAAATGTATATATCACTGTTTCGGTCTAATTCTGCTTGCAATCGCTGATTGACGGCAGGATTATTTCTCAATATTTCGCTAACTATATTTGTGTCGAGACAATATCTCATATTAATCACCAACGGCGGCGGCAAGTGCGTCGCCTTCTTCTTTTGTGAGCAGGTTACTCATTTTGTGCCACGCTGCTTTTTGTTCGGCAATGGTGCCACAATGCGTTTCACGGTCTTTTAATTCTCTTTCGCGCTCTTTAGCTTTTAATCCGTTAATTTCGACTTGTATTTTTGCTACATCTCTTTGAAGTGCCGCCAGCGTTTCAAGGATTTTTTCTTCATTAGCCATTTGAATCACCTGCCGTGGTTTGGTCGTCAAGCCTGTTATTTTTGACGAACACATCATCATACCAATCAATAGCTGCTTGATTTTCGTCAACATACTTTTGCAAGCACTCATTCACAAGTGGCTATTTTGTTAAGGTTTTCGTGAAGTTGCTTGCTGACAAGCACATTCAATCTGCTATTTTCTTTTTTCACTTTTACCACCTTTTAATATTGATTCCCTGTACAGGATAATTACATTTCTGAAAACCCTTGATATATCTGCATTTGTCGCCACTCTGTTCGTCATCGTGACGAACTATTGACGAACAATTTGTGCATATACTCATATGATAATTCTATTGCTAGATAATTATATCATTGACAGTTGCTTTAGTTATGGCGTTTGTAGTAATTCATTTTGTTGCATTGACCAACAATCGACCAACAATTTTATTTTGTCTGCTTTTCCTATTATTGTCAACATTGAGCTATTGCACTTTTGGTTATATGCTATATATTATCACTCTTTGTGTGCTGCGTCAAGTTACTTTTTTCTCTTTTTCTGCTTTTCTATGGCGTCACATCAATCTCAATTACGTTTCAGCGAGCTGAAATGTGTAAGTGATTATTCAATCGTGGATTCTTTCTTCTCCGCTAAATACCACTGGACACGTTCCAATTACATTGACGTTCTGGACAACTGCTCCCTGCGATTTTAGCAAAATATTTATTGCGGCGATTCGTTCTTTTGCTGATAATTTTTCATTTCGTGCTATCATCGTCAATATTCTTTTGCATTCTTCGACGTCTGCTATCTGACTGTTTCGCGTTTGCTCTGATAATTCAGTCAAAAACCCTATAACCTTAGAATTTCTTAACAATTTATTTGCACTTGCTGCCGCTGAATTATCGTCCTTGACATTGAATCCAGCCGCCTTGTAAGACGCTGTCGCATTGCCGCTCTTTGCGTATGAATAGCAAAAATTCTTCTGTCGTTCGTTTAACATTTCTCATCATCTCCCATATTAATTCCATTTGCCCCCCCTATTCTTTGTTGCTGTCTCAAAGAGTTTACGTTGTAGTTATGCGGTTAATTGCGTTTCTGTCTCAACTGTCTCAAAGGTGTCTCAAAGGTGTCTCAAGGCGTTTACGTTGTAATTACGCGGTTTTTTGCTCCCCTGTCTCAGTGTCTCAAGAATAGTAACAGTATATATAATATTTACATTTTTTTTGATTACAAGTATTGTACCAAAAAAGTACAAGCGTTGTACTATATAAAAAAAATATTAGGACTATGTTACTTTTTTTGAGACAGTGAGACAGACAGTCATTTTAGCCTATAGTGACGGCTCTCGTGCCTGTCTCAAAATTTGAGACAGTTTTGAGACACTTGAGACAGAATGGCACTTTAACCTATAGTGGCGGCGTTTATGCTTTGAGACAGAGAGGGGGCTATTCACCAGAAATGTTGTCTTTTGGTATGGCTATAAAGTAAATTCTGCCGTCAATCGTGCTGATTCTTTTTTCAATTCTGCCTTTTTCGTGGAGCAACCAGCCTTCATCGGCAAGTTGTTTCCACCGACGGTGCATAGCCGTTGTCGGTAAGTACTTTCTTCATAACCGTTGGATAGATACCGAAACAGTCAGCAAGGTTGATACCATAGCACTCATAGGCTCTAGTATCGCCTTTTTCGTTATGCTGCAGGTTGTCAAGGTGAGATAGAATCCAATCAGTGATAAACTGTTTGACGCGGTGTACGTCTGATATTTCATCATTAGAAGGCAACTTCGGCTTAATCCTGTCGAGACAGTCCGTTTCAAACTTTCCGCAACAATCTTTGAATCCTGCAAAAACATCAAAGGCGTCATTAGCAACATAGATTGACGCCAGAATATCCATATGGCGCGGCACTAAATTGTGTTTGTTCCCGACTTTAAACATACTCTTGCGTATCTCTTTTGCTTTTTCGATTATCCTGCTCCTGTTGTCCTGTATGTATTGAATCCACTCTCTGCCAATGCAAGCGTGGTTATCACGAATAACGTCATCAATCTTTTCCGCCACCTTCGGTGTTACCATATCTTTAGCACATTCAAGCTCAATGAGACGGCGTTTAGCTCCACCTTTTGAGTTATCGCTGGTTAATGGCTGCTCACCGTTGGTGATTAAGGTGCCGCGGTATTCTATAGTTTTTCGCAAGCCGCCCTGTGCCTTTGCACGGCTCCTGCCTATACCATTGCCAAAGTTATAGGGCAGATTTCTCAACGTCGATTGTGTGCGCTTGTCCGTGGCGTCGATTGAGTCAAAATCTTCAATTAATGTTGGTAGGTCGCGGCGTCCGTTGAAGAAATGCTCCAACGCTGCCGCCGTTGAGTTTGCCGACGGTATAGCTCCCGTCTCAAAGGGATTGACAAAAATGCTTGCAACGGCTCTATTCAGCATTGTCTTACCGCAACCCGCACGTCCATAGAGATGAAGTACGATATTTTCAGCTCCAGTGATACCAACAATAGGTGCCGCCA
>CAJODU010000169.1 GCA_905233325.1 uncultured Selenomonadaceae bacterium | reverse complement strand
TCGTAAAGACCCAGCAAACGCTACGCTGTTCTCGCTCGGTGCCTTTACACATTTTGCTGAAGCTGGTCATATTTTAGCAGGTTCACTTCGTGTTGTCAATTCCTCTCCTGAATTAATTCCGGAGATTCCTTGACAAAATTTTCATTGAAAAAGTTACAATTAATCATAAACCTTCATTGCAAACGATTGAAACTATCGATGACAAACACGTTAAATTTAATGGTAAAATTTATGCGAAAGAAAAAGGTGGAACCTTTGCCCGTCGTGAAAGACTTCATCAAGCTGTTTATGAATATTATCACAACTGTGTTATACCGTCAGGCTATGATATTCATCACAAAGATTTAAATAAAGCTAATAATGACATCTCTAATTTACAAATGCTGTCGCACGCAAAACATCATGAACTTCATGCTAAATTAAGGAAAAAAGTGACTTTAACTTGCCAATACTGTGGGAAGACGTTTAAAAGCGAAATTTATAAACACGAACCCATGTTCTGTTCAAAACAATGCGCCGGCAGACATCAGCGAGAACGACAACAGGAAACAAGGATTTGCGTAATTTGTGGTAAAGAGTTTCAATGCGATAAGTACCAGAAAACACAAACCTGCTCCCAAGAGTGTAAATGTCAACTTCCATCAGTCAAAAAATCTTTAGCACTAGGACACGGTTGGAATATTGGACGAAGCAAGACAGACTTGACACCTGAACAGGTACTTTATATTCGACAAAATTATAAACCTCGTGATAAAGAATTTGGTATAAGGGCAATGGCAAGAAATCTCAATTTAACTAAAGGCATTATAGAAAGTATAATTCATCACAGAACTTATAGGGACATTGATTGATAACATCAAGCTAAAGGTGTAATATATGACACTATTGATAAAGCACATGCAAAGCTGATGAGATGTCCAAAGTAAAAATGGACACGCTCGAAGGTGATGTTAAGACTTTAGGTTCTGCCTTTGAAGCACTACAGCTTGAAATATTTTCAGGCAATGGTGGCGATGGATTGCGTGGTTTTACACAAGCATTGACTGACGACATTAGATTTATTCAAGAAGCACTTAAAGACGGCTTTGACATTGGTGACATTGGCGGTTTACTTGCTAAAGTTGCAACGCAGCTCAAAGATAAATTTTTGCAATTTGACGGCGTTGGTTCAATCCTCGCTGGTGGCGCACTCGTTATGGGGCTGAAGAAGATTTATGACCTCACAATGAAAGTGAAAGACGCCGCGATGACAGCTAAAAGTTGGTGGCAGGGAGCTGCTCAGTCAACACGTCAGAGCGGAGGACTGCAAACTCGACCTAATGTTGGGAGTATTGCACAATCTGTTGGGACAATGAATGTTAAAGCTGGCGTTGTAAACATCAATGGTAAGGTCTCAAATGCACCGGCAGGACAGCAGAGAGGTAATGCGCCAGCAACAACAAATAGTAGAACAACTACACCACGTCCAACATCAGCACCTTCAACTTTGAGTAGATTTGGTGGAGCTGCTAGAATGGCTGGAGGTGCTGCTGCCCTAACAGGCGTATTTGCGTTGATGGACTTGTTTTCAACTCGTTCAACAAATGAAGGTCGTATTAATGAAGCGACAGCGCAACGAGAGCAATATCAAAAGGAATATCAAGAAATACTTGCAGACCCTACTCGCCACCAAGAGCTGCCACAAGCCACTCAAAACTTGAATCAAGCCTCCGCAGATTTGAGAGCCATACAAAAAGAAATAGCACAACACAATAATGAATCACTTTTCGGTGGGCTTGGTGCAATGGGCGGAGCGGCTGCCGGTGCTGCTATAGGTTCAGTAATTCCAGGTCTTGGAACTATAGCTGGGCTTATTATTGGTGGCGTTTTGGCTGCTGGCGGTGCAGAACTTGGTAAAGAGGTTGGCAAAAATTTTGATACTGACATCTTGGGCAAATTCTTAGGTAATGATAAATCTAACCAAATAGTTGATTTTAAGCTAGATAGTGGGAAAATGCTCAGTGAGTTGTCATATTCAGACCAAGCAGTGGCACTTCAAAATTTAAGTGCCGCCGAACTCGGCAGAATGAATGAAGAGACCAAAAAGCAGCAATCTGCGGCTGAGTTTGCGGCTGCTGCGCCTAATTTGAAATCATCAAATCTTCATAATCGTGATAAGTCTCGTGAAGAGATAGACGCTCAAATTAAGCAAGATGAAGAAACAAAAGCAGCTAAAGCTGTTCCAAAAACAGGTGAAGAGGTTTTAAAGCAAACGGCTGAAGAAAGAAAAGATTTAACTACTGACCAGATAAGACAAATCGAACAAGCCAACGAAAGACGCGGACTGACAAAAGAGGGCTTGACACCTGCTCAACTGGAAGAGATGAATAATCGGAGAGCTCTTGCAGCGTCTGAAAAAGCTGGACTTGAAGGAGCGCAAAAATGGGAAGAACGCTTTCAATCTGTTGGAGACTTTTTCAAAAATCTGTTTGGTGGTGAAGTTGCTGAAGCAGCAAATGGTGAAACCAATTTAGGCGCAAAACAGGAAGACGCTAAAAGTATTCAAGAAGCTAATCAGCTTGGAACTGATTTTTGGTCGAGTATCAAGGATAGCGTTGTTAGTGCTTTTACGCCTCAAGAAGTTGAAAGCGGTGGAGGTCAGCATGACCATTTAGGTTTTGAAATGCCTGATAATTCGCAAATGTGGTCTGACTTCAATGTTTCTGACTTTTTGCCTGATATTGACATCTCGCAATGGCTGACGGAATCTACAGCAGGAATGGAATTGCCAGATTTGTCACAAATGTGGACTGAGTTTAATGTATCTGATTTCCTGCCAGAACTCAATATATCAGAATGGCTGAACGAATCAATGATGAACTTTGAAATGCCTGATATATCAGCAATGCTACCTGATTTATCGTCAATCGGTACTACAGTTAGTGAATCTTTTGCCGGAATACCAGAGA
>CAJODU010000168.1 GCA_905233325.1 uncultured Selenomonadaceae bacterium | reverse complement strand
ACTGACTTTCTGCGACGGCTGCCTGTACTTGCGGCATTTCAACAGTCTCCACCTGTGCGGAAGGTTGATTCCTTGTTTGTTGTGCCTGATAAACGACCTGTTGAGGTTGTTCTTGTGGGATAGACTGTCCTGCATTTTGAACAGGTGCCTGTGTCTGATTGTTGCTTACAAATTGAGACTGTCCTTCCACTGATATATTAGTCTGCTGCGTTGAGGTTGAAGGATTATGATTTACTTGAGAGACTGTCTGTAATGTCGATTGGATTTGTGGTTGCTGCGTTGATGGGATATTATTCTGATTATTGATATTTAGCGGCTCCTGTTTTGTTGAAACGGCTTGCTGATCAATATTGGCATTGCCTTTCGATAGTTGCTCATCATTTAATTGTGATAAAATCTTATCAACAACATCTGAGTTTGTTGAGGGTATATTTTGTTGTTCGGCTTGAGGTAAATTTGAATTAGTATTTAAATTTTGAACAGGTAATTCAGAATTTAGATTCTTATTGAGAAGTACACTATCATTAGATAATAAATTTAAATTTTCGGTTGCTTTAACATCTGACGGAATGAGATCAGCTAAATTATTAAAGCTCTCTGTGGTTTCGATAGACTTAACATCATTCAACGGCACTTGAGAGGTTGTCTTCATAAAATTTCGCTGAACATTCAAATCTTGCAATGGTAAAGGATTATTTTCTGTTAATGCAGCATTTTGAACTTGATTTTGTTGATTGCCAAGTTGTAAAGACAAATCATCATTAAAAATTTGAATATTTTGTCCGTCCGATTGATTCTCAACTTGATTTTGAGGATTAATCTTCCAAGTCCTTCCTGCCAACAAATTGAGCATATCTTGACTTTTGTCATTTGCACCTTGAGATTGCGGTAATATAGTCATCAGATTGGGATTGTCATTCTCCGAAATATCCATATCTGCATTGAAATTTTGACTATCCACAGTCAAAGGAACAAAAAAATTCATAACGGTTATCTTCTTCGGATCGACGGTATCTTCGATCTCTTCAAATTTTTCAACCTCAGCCGGTTCTTCGACGGACTGAGTTTCTTTTTGAGGCGCATCCTGCGTATTTTTGCTCTTTCCTTGAGCTGATTTTGTCACGGCTGCCGCTGCAGGGTCTTGTGTGTCCTGTACACTGTCGGAGGGCATATCTTTAACATCATCGTACATTGAGGATTGAGCCTCATTGTATTTGTCAAACACTTTATCAAAACTTTTGTCAGCAGAATTATTTTTATATTGATATTGCTGCCTTTGAGTACTTGCTTGACGTAATGATGACGATTTAGGCGGCTGCGTATTCAGTGACATCAAATTTGTGGTTGCTGTTGTTGCCAAAAAAATTCGCCTCACTTTCTTCAATCATTTTATCGTCATTTTTCAAACTTTTGTTAAGCGAAAATTGCAATATCTCAAGGATATTTTCAAATTCACTCAACATCAAGCAAAGAGAAGTTGTAATGATTGAATATGTGAAGCATTTTTTATTTAGATAGAATCATTCGACTTGCGTGCCGATACCTTGGTAAGTGAAAAGTTCAAGTATAATTGAATGTGGCAGACGACCGTCAATAATATGTGTTTTATGAGCACCGTTTTGAATTGCCCTGAGACAAGCCTCAACTTTGGGAATCATACCGCCGGCAATGACACCGGCTTTAATAAAATCTCTGGCTTGTGCAGCTGTAAGGGTTGAAATAAACGTGTTCTTGTCGTTGAAGTCCTTGTAGACGCCTTCAGTATCAGTCAAAAGAAGAAGTTTTTCAGCTTTGATGGCACCGGCAATGTCCGCCGCAACATAATCAGCGTTAATATTGTAACTCTCGCCATTTTCGCCGACACCAATGGGAGCGATGACCGGCACATAGTTTTGATTGAGTAAATCCTTGACGATAGTTATATCAACATTCTTCGTCTTGCCGACGTAACCAATATCAACCTTAGTCTTCTCGCCATCTTCGTAGACGGTTGCCAACTTTTTCTCGGCTTGGATAAGTCCGGCATCTTTGCCGCTGAGACCAACTGCACGAACGCCGCGACGATTCAGAAGAGTGACAATCTCTGAATTGATTTTTCCGTCTAGCACCATTTCGGCAATCTCAACAGTCTCTTCATCAGTGACACGAAGCCCGCTGACGAACGAAGACTCCTTGCCGACTTTCTTCAAAAAGCCCGTGATTTCGGGACCGCCGCCATGAACTATGACGACGTTAATCCCGACATACTTCATTAAAGCCACATCTTGCATGACTTTATCTTTGAGTTCCTCGTTGACCATAGCATTGCCGCCGTACTTGATCACTATGGTTTTACCGTAAAACTCTTGAATGTAGGGCAGAGCCTCAACTAAAATTGATGCTCTATCCTCGGCAGTAAAATTTTTAGACATATTTCACCTACTCAAATAAAATTACAAAGACATTGCCGGCTGACCTTCGGAATAGTTCTCAGTATACTCATTAGTTTGATTATGTTTAAAATCCTTTGGATCATACTCAACCAGGCTTACAAAGCTGTCAGGATATTCTGATTTATCAATGTCATTGACGCCGCTTGGTTTAGGGTAATCTTTCTCTTCGTATTCGTCAAGCCAGCAGTTGATGGCGTCTTTTGCCATATACATAGCATCTTCAAGATCGTCTCCTTGGGATATACAACCATCTAAATCGGGCACAACTATAAGCAAATGATCTCCCTCTGTGGGTTGGAAGATAGTTGGATAGTAATATTTCATTAAATCACTCCTCACTTTATGCCTGCTTGCTTAAATATTTTTTCTTGTGTAGATTTATCAAGTTCTTTGCCCTTATGAACTGGTACTGTTGTTTGGCGATGTGTTAATGGATTTCTGAGCTTTAGATGACTGCCTTTCTGTGAGACTTTAATAAATCCTTGTTTTTGCAAGATTTTTATCATCTCTTCAGGTTTCATTGGCAT
>CAJODU010000167.1 GCA_905233325.1 uncultured Selenomonadaceae bacterium | reverse complement strand
CATGCGCCGCTATGATAAATCCTATGCCTACAACCTGCATTGCTATATCGCTACTCACACCAAAAGACGAGCAAGCCACAGGTATCAACAAAAGCGAGCCGCCGGCAACACCCGACGCACCGCAAGCACCGACAGTTGAGATCAAGCAAAGGAGCAGAGCCGTCGGCATATCAATATCAATACCCATAGTATAAGCCGTCGCAAGTGAAAGCACCGCAATGGTTATAGCTGCGCCGCTCATATTGATTGTTGCACCGAGCGGAATTGAGATAGAGTAGAAATCAGGATCCAGTCTCAGACGCTTGCAAAGATCCATATTGACAGGAATATTTGCCGCTGATGAGCGAGTGAAGAAGGCGTACAGACCGCTCTCCTTGAGGGTCGCAAATACCAGCGGGTATGGATTTATCTTCAGCTTGAAGAAGACGATCAAAGGATTCATAATCAACGCCACACTGAAGAAGGCACCGAGTAAGACCGCGAGCAGCTTTGCATATCCCAAGAGAGTATCAATGCCGCTTGTGGCAATCGAATCAGCAACAAGACCCATTATACCGAACGGTGCAAAGCGGATAACCCACTGGACAACCTTAGTCACTGCCGCCGCTAAGTCCGCAACAACTTCATGCGTTGTATCACCTGCACTTTTAAGCGCGAGTCCGATTATCACCGCCCAAGCCAGGATTCCGATGTAATTTGCATTTGTCAAGGCGTGGATAGGATTATCAACGACATTCATTATGACATTTTGTAATACTTCGACGATACCGGAAGGCGGCGATATTTCCGCGTCTGTCACCTGTAGGACTAACTTGGTGGGGAACATAAACGACGCCGCAACCGCAACCAGCGAGGCGCAGAAAGTCGCGAACATATACAACTGAATGATAGGCTTCATGACTTTGGCTGACTCTGCCTTTTGACTGAGTGCATTAATGACGAGGACAAAGACCAAGATTGGTGCGACGCCCTTGAGTGCATTTACAAAAAGTTTGCCGAAGACTGCAATCACCGGCACAACCGCAGGCACGAACAATGCTAAGATGATACCTATAACGAGCCCTATGGCGATCAATTTTATCAGTGCCGTCTCGCCATAGAATTTGCCTAATTTACTAAACACGAAAAATGACCTCTTTTCGTTGAACTTCAAAAGCGGCGTAACCTTGAGTTAATCGGATACGCCGCCCTTAATGTTATTTATTCATTGCAAAATTAAGCCGTAGCCTCAACAGGGTAGACGCTGACTTTGCGATTAAAGCGGCCTTTACGCTCGAAGGCCACTCTGCCCGCAACCTTTGCAAACAGAGTGTCGTCCTTGCCGATGCCGACATTGGTGCCCGGGTGGAAATGAGTTCCACGCTGACGAACGAGGATACTTCCTGCCTTGACGACGGTGTTGGCTTGCTCTTTCACGCCAAGACGCTTGGACTCACTGTCACGACCGTTACGAGTGGAGCTGACGCCCTTTTTATGAGCAAAACGCTGAATATCAAAACTAAACACGTTATCACTTCCTAATTTTTTCTAATTGATTGTTAATTTAACAAATTTCGGCACGAGTTTCTCAATCTCTCTCAACCCTATAACTAAAGTCTGAAAGACTGCCTCAGTCAATTCGTCCGGCGGGGTTTTGAGTCTCAAGAGGGCATTGCCTTCCGAGGCACCGCCTTCAACATCTCTCTTTAAATAGTTTGTTATGCAGAGGAATGTTGAATCAGACAAAGCCGACACACCGGCACAGTAAATATCTTTACCCTGCGGAGCATAGTCGGCGTGACCTTTGATTGAAAAACCGATAATTTTGCCTTTTTCGGTGAAGATCTCCGCTTTAATCATTATGCTTCGATCTTGTCAATCTTGACCTTTGTGAAAGGCTGACGATGACCCATACGGCGGCGGTAGTTGTTTTTGGACTTGTACTTGAAGACGCGGATTTTGGGGCCTTTGCCATTCTTTTCAACAGTGCCGGTAACTTTGGCACCTTTGACGACAGGCTGGCCGATCTTGACATCATCACCGTCAACGACAGTCAAAACTTCCTCAAAAGTGACTTTGGCACCTTCCTCAACGTCCAACTTCTCAATGACGATTGACTCACCCTCGACAGCCTTGTACTGCTTGCCGCCGGTTTTAATGATTGCATACACTTTACAAAACACCTCTTTAGATGAACTCGCCGACTGTGGTATAATGTTGACATTATTTAAAACCTCGTCGGGCGGTCTTATCAAATTAGCATATTATTCGACTTTTGTCAAGGTAGTTTTTAACTTTTCCTCAGTGGCAAAAATATATTTGCAAATAGGATTCATAATATTTTCTTCCCAGATATAGCTGTTGCTGAATTTGCCGCGGCTTTTGGGGTTAATATCAGGCTCGACTGCCGTGCCGTTGATCATAAATATCACACCGCTTTTGGTATTCGGAATAAAATATAAACCGGAAATCAGCCCGTAAGCCTCACCGCTGTGTCCTATGAAATCAATCTCATTGTCCCTGCACAGCCTTGCTTTGCTGCTGCCATCAATTTTGTACATTCCCAAGCCGTAGTTGAACATCACGCCGTAAGGGTCGCCGTTTTCGCCGTTGTAACTCCATTGGGGTTTCATCATTTCTTCAAGACTCTTTTTGCTGATGATTTGCCTGTTATTATAAATTCCGCCGTTCAGCAACATTTCAAGGCAGTGTGACAGCTCCTCAAAAGAAATTCTCAAACCGCCCGCAGGTGAAAAGATTGTGGCATTCGTGCCTATCTTGTAGTCACCGAGATTGTAGTATTCGATAACCGACTCATCATCAGTGCTGCGGATTGGCAGGTGTCTCTTGAAGGTTGTTCATTATAATCATCAACCTTAGACGTCCATTTAAAATCCTCATTCCAGACGCCGTTGATATTCTTTTGATAAATTGTGCCGAGATTTTTAAATTCCGCTTTGTTGAGATTGCTGACGACATAATCTGCCTTAGTATCAAGCTGACTGAGTATATGTCTACGCTGATAAAGATCGAACCGCTCGCCGGTCACCCGCTCAATGACAGTGCCGAGAATATTATAGTTGATATTGCTGTACTTGAAATAAGTCCCAATACTTTCAGCCTTCGTTGAAAAGTGTGCGCCTTCCTCGTAGCCTGCACCGTTGGGAAGAAAAAATTCTTCAATGCTGAAATTCGGCGGCAGACTGTAGGTCTTACCGTCACGCAATGAAGATGTATGGCTTGCCAACATTCTAACGGTTAGCGGCACATTGGGAAAATTGGGATTACGAAGGGAAAAGCCCAGATATTCGCTCACATCAGTGTCAAGGTTGATCTTACCCTCGTCAACAAGCTGCATAATCGTGAAAATAGTGAACATCTTGGAGACGGAGGCCGCTCTGAAACGTGTATTTTCGTTGATCGGTAAATCCTTGTCAATATGGCGGCGGCCGGAAAATTTACTGTAAACTTCCTCGCCGTCTTTGAAGACAATCACACCGAGAGCCGGCACTTGAGCACCTTTATCGCCTATCATCTCAGATAATTCATTGTCCAACTTTTCCAAATTGCCTTTGATTATTTGCAAGTGAATCACCGCTCCGTTAATTATATTGACAAAAATCTCTGATTTCGTCCAACTTTCGATAGAGAGCCTCACCGGGGCAGCTTGTATCGTTAAGGTTGCGGTGTCCGACTATGGCACCTTTTTTGTAGGAATCAATATCATATTTCCTGCAGAGCCAGGCTGTCAGCTCCTTGACAGACGCCATCTGCTCCTTGGTAGGCTTGCCTATATCAAAGTTGCCGGCGAGACAGACCCCTATTGAAGTCTTGTTGTGCTGATAAGCGTGGGCACCTATAGCCTCAGGCAGACGCCCCTGCTCAATCATTCCGTTCTTACGAATCAGATAGTGATAGCCGACACCCGCCCAGCCGTTGACCTCTTGGTGCAATTTGTGTATATCTATGATTTTGGAATCTTTGTCAACATCAGGGAAGCCGGTATGGTGAATGACTATGCAGTTCGTTTCGGGACGCTCTTCGTATTCTGTGAAGTCCAGAAAACGCTTGTAAATCATAGGTTCAGCCGTCTCAAGTATATTAAACGCCTTGACTTTTGAAGGACTCAACAGCTCAGCAAAAGTATTCAGCCCCACACCTATCGTGGAGAGGACAGCCAGCCTTATAAATTCTCGTCTATCCAATGGATCACTCCTCATTTTTTTGGAAATTTCACGCCTTACTGATATAACTTCTTTGATTTTCAGGAATTTTATCCCATTCAATTAAATTTGCAGAGATATTATTTTTCAGACTATAAGCCGCCGCAATTCCTGCTGCCTCGCCGATACTCATACAAGTAGGCTGAATCCTCATCGACGCTTGCAGAATAAAGCTCGCACTTATACAGCGGCCTGTAACTATCAAATTTGAAATTTTTTCCGAGATCAGTGAACGATAGGGAATTTCGTAAAAGCCGCCTTTAGGCAATTTTTCGGAAATTTTTTCTCCGTGAGCGTCGATAAACCACGCCGTTCGAGCAACTGCATCAGGAAAACGACTTTGATTGTGATAATCATCTTCGACTAAATAATATTTGCCTTTAATTCGCCAGGACTCTCTTGCACCCAGCATTGCGGCCTCACGACTGATATAAGCATTTTCAAACCCTGGCAAGTGTTTTATCAAATAATTTGCCATATTTCTGATAGTTTTCCTGCCGTAAGTTACCGCCTTGCTGTAGTCAATCGGATCTGTAGATTTAAACTTCACGGGAATCTCAGGGAAGTTGCAGGACATCACACCATTTTTGCCAATTATTGAGTAGGCTTGCATATACTCTGCCTCTTCTTGCGTAAGCTCACCGCTCTCAACGCCGCGTGCCATAAATTCCTCAAGTTTATACCTCTGTTTCCTGTGCATTGCCTCAGCTATTTCAAAATAAGGCGGCTTGGACTTGCACCAGTCTTCTTGCAATTCTATAGCAACATACTGATAAAGTTTGTCAATATCAATTCCGCCCATTTCAAAACGAAAGCTCAGCGGTTGATTGTTTCCCGTTTTTTCATAGCCGCGCTCATAATCAACGCCGACATTTCGCGACAAATAGGCGTCACCTGTCGAGTCGATAAAAATTTTTGCCTTCACTGCAGCAAGTCCCGCAATCGTCTGAACAATACAGGCAGAAATTTTCCCTTTTGAACTCAGAGCATCAACCAAAACCGTCTCATACAGAATATTGACGCCGCTCTCTTCGCACATCTCATCATAAATCAAGCTCAAAACTTCGGGATTGTGCCAAGTTTGTTGAGTGACTCCGTCGTAAGGATAGATATTTTTGTCAATGAGACGTTTTTTAATTTCGGCAACGTATGGCGTGTCGCTGTCAGGGGCGTGTGTGTCCATAAAAGGATAAACACAGCCCAAAACTGCAAGCCCGCCCAGAGTAATGCCGCGCTCATAAT
>CAJODU010000166.1 GCA_905233325.1 uncultured Selenomonadaceae bacterium | reverse complement strand
CATTGAAACCGACATAGTCAGCAAATTGTTTTTGATTTTCGGCAAAATATTCGCCGGTCTCTGCATTGGGAGCAAATTGCAGAGGTATAGCCGTATAAGTTGCCTGTGAGCCGTCCATAACATAGTTATCAACCAGAGATTCACGATCAATGGCGTTGGAGATAGCAAGGCGAAGGTTAGTATTGGCAAGAGCTCCGGCATGATTGTTCTTTGGGTCTTGGTTGAATGAGATATACTCAAGCAAACCTGTAGGCACTATGTGAAGATTCTTTGAAAGATCGGCATTTTCTTTGACGTGTGCCACTTGATTGCCGTGAATTTCAACGACGTTCAGGCTGCCATTTTTGAAGGCGGTCAAGGCATTGTCAGAGGAAGAGACTACTTGATATTGTAAATCATTGAGTGTAATTTTGTCAGCATTCCAGTAGTTTGTATTCTTCTTGAGTTGAATGTTGGCGGCACCGGGCAAATAACTGGTCAAAGCAAAAGCACCGTTAGAGAGGAAAGTCTCAGGGCTTGTGCCATATGTACCCTTCTCAAGTCCATTGTAGAATTTTTCGTTGATTGGGTAGAAGGTCGGGAAACTCATCAACGACGGGAAGAATGGAATAGGAGCGTCCAACTCAACAACGAGAGTCTTTGAATCAGGAGCAGACACGCCCAAAGTGGAAGGGTCGGCACCTTTGATAACTGCGTCGGCATTTTTCACACAGGCGACGGTGGAGCCGAATATATAGGCATATTCTTCAGCCATTTGGCAGTGACGTCTCCAAGCAAAGATAAAATCCTCGGCAGTTACGTCGTCGCCGTTAGCCCACTTGGCATCGCGCAGGTGGAATGTATAAGTCTTTCCGTCCTCCGAAACGTCAAAACTTTCAGCAATGGCAGGAATTGCCTTTCCTGTTGAATCAAGCTGCGTCAAACCGTCAATACAGTTTGCAATCATTTCAAAAGAAACGACATCAGTAGCTTGGGCAGAATCGAGTGACACGACATTCGACCCAAGCATAACCTTTAGTTTATCATCTGAAGAATCGCTGCCACAAGCGGCAGTCAATAACATAAAGGTAAATAGTAACAAAGTTAAAAATTTTTTCATTGTCAGTGCAAATGACTCATTTCACAACTAAAACGAGAAACGCACTTTCACCTCCCAAATAGAAATCTAAATTTAATCTGAAAACACAAGATATATTATAAGAAAAAGTGCTTTTTGTCAACGAAATTTTGATAACGCAGGAACTTTTGAATTTGTGAAGAATCATTCAATTTGGTGAACTTGATGGACAAAAATATCATCTGTTTTCTATTGGGACACGCAATGTCGGCAATGGCTTCAGCTTATATTTTCCCGATATGTTATGCTCTCTTCGTCTTGGAGGACAGGGACACAAGCACTCTTTTCGTGTTGCCGTTTTTAATTTGTGCAACTTTAGCGATCATATTAATATACAAAGGAAGAACGCACAGAAGGAGAATAAGGATCAGCGAATCAGTTGTCGTGCTGATTGCAGTATGGTGGCTCTCAGCTCTCTTCGGAGCAGTTCCATTCGCTGTGACTTGGCTCTCTCCCGTTGATGCCTTGCTTGAAACAATTTCAAATTTAACCGCTGCAGGATTATCTCTTTTGCCGCAAGAGGCACCTTACATTTTCCGCCTCTGGCAGGCTGTGCTGATGTGGATTGGCTCTTTTGTCTTCTTGGGTATGCTGGTGACGATCTTGCCGCAAGTGAGCGGCTCTTTCGGCTTGGAATTGTC
Organism: uncultured Selenomonadaceae bacterium; assembly: GCA_905233325.1. Taxonomy (GTDB): domain Bacteria; phylum Bacillota; class Negativicutes; order Selenomonadales; family Selenomonadaceae; genus Quinella. The sequence continues at coordinate 1,210 of CAJODU010000166.1, read as the reverse complement.
GCTGAGTCAAGGACAGATCTTTTCGCCAATGCTCGGACAGATGAAATTTATGGCAAGAAAGATTTTGACCATTTACGGATTATTGACAATCTTGTCGTTTTTGATGTTCAAGTTGGCGGGTCTTAATGACTGGGACTCACTCTCAATGGCTATGAGATGTATTTCGACGGGCGGCGGAGATTTTTTTCCTGCCAAAGAAAGTTTCTATGTCAAATATGCGGCGATATTTTCAATGTTGCTTGCCTGCGGTAATTTTCTGCTTTATTTCCGTTTAATGAATACCGTTGTTCCGCCAACGTCAAGTTTACACATAAGCAAATCAATAAAGGCGAAAGAATTTGCAAAAAAAATACATCAGCTTATAACGGACTTTTTTTCATTAATGAAAAATAATGCTCGTTTCAACTTAAAAATATTTTTTGCTAATTCCGAAGTTCAATTTTTGCTTGTGACAATTTTCATCACTACATTAATTATATCTTTTACAATTTTTAACAACGGCAACCTGACTGACGGAAATACAAGTTTCAGAATAGCCCTCTTTCACGTTGTTTCATATATCAGCACGACGGGGATCACTTTGACCGACTTGACAAATGCCCCTGACTCAATATTGTTTCTCTTTTTTCTGCTCGCCCTTACCGGCGGTTGTATGGGTTCAGTGACCGGCGGACTGAAGATTATACGAATAATAGTCCTTTTTAAACTTGCCGCCATTGAGACGATAAAGGTAATTCATCCACGAATGGTAACCAGCGTCAAAGTCAATGGTTCAGCAGTTCCGATGAAAGTTGTCGGACTTATACTCAGCTTTTTCTTTCTATGTCTGGTGACTCTGTTTATCTTTTCGGTTATTCTTTCATTGAGTGGGCAACCTTTTTCAACGTCTGTGGCAATGTCCGCAGCATGTCTGTCAAACGTCGGTACATTGCCGGGTATTTGTGAATCGATAACATTCGCGGCTTTACCTGCAATAATGAAGATATTCTGTTGTTGTATTTTGATAATAGGACGCATTGAGATTTTTGCTTTTCTGGCTATGATCGGATTACTTCGCTCCAACAGGGAGCGTAATCCCTGGTAACCTCGTATTTTATTGTCCGATTTGATTATACAATCAGCCAATTTTGACTCATATTATTTTTTGTGACAAATTATCCGCGGTATCAATCCACAGACAGGCGGTCAATATTAAGCCTCAGAGATGAGG
>CAJODU010000165.1 GCA_905233325.1 uncultured Selenomonadaceae bacterium | reverse complement strand
GCTCATGCTCTTGCGTTCTCGTGAAGTAGATGTGGAAAAGAAAAAAATTTTTGATGAACGATATACTGAAATATTTTTAATTTTCGATTTCGATCCTCAGGATAAATTGTATGATGTAAACAAACTCAAAAAATTGATGAATTATTTCAATGATTCCACCGAAAACGGTCGATTATATATCAACTATCCAATGGTGGAATCAATTTGTCATATCAAAAGTTGGAATGAAAGTTATGATGAGTATAATTTGCGTCGTGTAACGAAAAAAATATTGATAGATAAGTCTTATAAACGATTGGTAAGCCAAGAAAGTTGTTGTAATGATTTCAGGAAGTATAACAAAAAAGAATTATTAAAAATCATTGATTTAAGTTTATCTAAAATATCATCTCTTCGAGATAAGCCACGCTCATGTGATTTTGCGACATTGAAAGAAGTTTTGGAAATAGAATGTAAACTATGGGACAATGAGGAGTGTGTATCAGTGTTGAATACTTGTATTTTATATTTTTATGAGTATTATCCTCAACTAGTTCGTTTAATGTAAAAATTTTTAACTTCTCGATAAACTTTCATGTACAATTTTCATTATATCAAAGAATCGCTCAACTATATCTTCCAGCACCGTCTTATTACAAAAGATTGCGTTTAGTGTCTGATAATTGTCAAGTGGTGGTCTGCCTGTACTTTTGGCTTGTGGCAGTAAATGTTTGATTCGTTCGAATTGTTCGGTTGAAATATCGAAGCGTTTGTGATAAAGTATATTTGCCGTGGGTTCTCTCTCCTTTATTGTTTTTTTGCAAATATATTTTATCAGAGAGAGCAACTCATGGCTTATTTTTATAGTTTACCAACACGCCCTAGACAAAAGACTGCCTTTATAGACAGCATTAAAATACCGCCTGCCGAGTTTAATCCTCGGCAAGCGGCTTTTTTATGTCATTTTCGATTAAATGTCAGATTAATCTTTTGAAAGATCGCTGCCATCTTTGAGCCAGCTCATCATGCTGCGGAGTTTTCCGCCAACTTGCTCAATTTGATGTTCAGCGTGGATTCTGCGCTGTGCAAGGAAGTTAGCACGACCGGCTGCACGGTTCTCAACGAGCCAGTTGCGGGCAAAGGTGCCGTCTTGAATCTCTTGAAGAGCCTTTTCCATAGCCTTGCGAGTGTCCTTGGTGATGATCTTCGGACCGGTGGTGTAGTCGCCATACTCAGCAGTATCGCTGATGGACTTTCTCATCTTTGCCATGCCGCCCTCATACATGAGGTCGACAATCAGTTTCATCTCGTGGAAGGTCTCAAAATAGGCGATCTCAGGCTGATAACCTGCCTTGACAAGAGTCTCAAAACCTTCCTGGATCAAATGAGTCACGCCGCCGCAGAGGACGCACTGCTCACCGAAGAGGTCAGTCTCAGTCTCTTCTTTGAAGGTTGTCTGAATGACACCTGCACGAGTGCCGCCGATACCACGAGCATAAGCCAGAGCAATATCAAAGCACTTGCCGGTAGCGTCCTGCTCAACCGCAAAGACATCAGGAACACCGCCACCCTCAACGAAGGTACGACGAACGAGATGACCGGGACCCTTCGGAGCAACCATGAAAACATCAATATCTTTAGCCGGAACGATCTGCTTGAAGTGAATATTGAAACCGTGAGCAAATGCCAATGCCGCACCGCTCTTGAGGTTGGGAGCAATCTCATTCTTGTAGACATCAGCCTGTTTCTCGTCAGGAATCAAAATCATAACAATGTCAGCAGCCTTGACTGCATCAGGAACGTTGAGGACTTTGAGACCTTGACCTTCAGCGACAGCCTTGGACTTGCTGCCCTCGTAAAGACCGACAACAACATTGACGCCGCTCTCCTTGAGGTTGAGGGCATGAGCATGACCTTGAGAACCGTAGCCGATGATGGCGACAGTCTTACCATTCATTACTTCCCAATTCACATCTTGATCGTAATAGGTTTTTGCCATTAAATATTTACCTCACTTTTAGTTAGTGGTCAGCTTGCAGTGGTTGCGAATACAATCATTACAAACATACTTGATAATGATATAACACAACGCCGAAAAAGTCAAGCGGGATTATTTTATCTTATTCTCAGTGCCGTCAAGGAGACGTCTGATGTTATCTTTGTGTCTCAAGATAATCAAGCAGGCACAGAATATACCGAAACCGAAATATTCAGCAGGACAATGCAAAACTACCATCTGCAGCGGCACAAAGAGAGAGGCAACCATTGACGCAAGTGAGACATAACGGGTTACAATAAGGATTAAGACCCAAATCAAGAAGGTAATGATAGCAGCTTGCGGCACCATTGCTGTAATGACGCCTAAGCCGGTAGCAACAGCTTTACCGCCTTTGAACTGCGTGAAGATAGATGCCACATGCCCGATTAATGCCATACCGCCTGCAATTACCAGCGACCAGGGTGTACCAATTAAATGCGAGGCAATCAAGACGGGAATAACGCCCTTCAAAAAGTCCATCGCAAAGACCAGCATACCTGCCCTTGGGCCGAGAACTCGCCAAGCATTAGTTGCACCAATGTTACCGCTGCCGCGTCTCCTCAAATCAGTCTTCCAAAATGCCTGACCAATCATCAATCCGCTTGGGAGGGAACCAATCAAATAGCTTAAAATCAAAACCACTATCCAAGCAATGAGAATCATAAACAAACACCTGCCTTAGAAATATTTATTTTCATTCGACTTTTTATTTATGATTATGATTCTTCACAAAGTTAAAATCTCCTGCATTACAAAAAAGAAGTTCAAGTGTGTTTTAAAATATGTATTCATGATAATTTTTCATTTAATTCTGCGGCGTAATTTGGAATATATGTCGATTAAATTTTGTGTTGTCAAAAATTTATTTCCTATGTTTTCGGTATTGATAAGAGTATGGAAATGAGAAATTGTTATCATGGCTTCTTCTGAAGTTGTTATTATCTCATAATCTTTACTCAACCTTCGAGAATGATTTAACCAG
>CAJODU010000164.1 GCA_905233325.1 uncultured Selenomonadaceae bacterium | reverse complement strand
GTAAAACCGAAAACGACCGAAAGGAGGAAAACAAGATGAAACTTTTTGACGCGGCTTTGTTGTCTTTTTTGGCTATGATTGCCGGTTTCTTCACTAGTTTTCTGTTGGCCTGTCACGAAGAAAATGGCAGTAAATCTTATTTTGAAGTGGTCGTACAATCAGGCAAAATAGTCGTCACTGCGTCCTTGTTTTTTCTCTTTTTGCCGATAACTGTGTTATTCAACAAGAGAGCAAAATATTTTTTGCTATATGCTTTGATACGAGGAGCAGAAAAAAGTTACGAGGCAAAAAAATGCAAAATTTCACTATCGGAAAAGGATAGGAAAAGTTTGACGAATGTTTTGATGACGACAGTAAAAAAGCATTTAATCTTCTTGCTAGCTGTCAAGGCGTCGAGGATATATTTCTTGAATTTTGATACCTTCTTTTCTTCGACGTTAAAGACAATTTCCGAACTAATAAAGCGGAAAAACGACCAAAAACAAATTTTGCATATTGAAATCAGAGAAAGGCTGACAGAAAAATATAATGTTCCTTTATACAAAGCGTCCAATAAACTAGCATTGCCTTGCCTGTAAAATAGTGCAAGGTAAAACGTATATAAATAGGCTATGAAGTGCTTGCAAACGCGAGCACTTTTTTAATATTAAAAATTAAGGAGATGTTTTAAATGTTTGGAGAAATCACAAATGCAAAACTTTTGGGCGGTTGGACGTTCAAACTCGAAAGGGCTGACAAATTGCCTCAAGAACTCGCCAGTGCTTTTACCGCACTCTACGGCACCAAGCTCGGCGGCGCCTACAAGCCGCTCTACTACGTCGGCACTCAGGTAGTCAACGGGACGAACCATATGCTGATTGTTGAGCGCACTATGCTCGTCAGCGGCGGCAAGGAAGTCAAGGACTTCGCTGTCGTTGTTATCAACATTCCTGCCGGTGACTTCAAAGCAGAGGCCGCCACTAAGGTGTCAGAGACCGACGCTGCCGATTTCGTTATTCGTGACGACATTGAGAAAGGTGTCAAGAGAGCCTTGACGGAGTTCATCGGCGCGAATCACAAGCCTATCCTTGAACTCGGCGAGCAGGTTGTCAAGGGTATCAATTACCACTTCATCTGCGAGAGCAAGGGTGTTTATCCTAATGCAGAGCCTTATCTGACAAGGGTTGCCGTTAACAACTTCGAGAACAACTGGACGATTGACGAGATTGAGAGGCTGTAAGCCTGATAGCATTAACGCTGACAGCACCACCTGCACAAGACTGTCAGCGTTTTTGCGTATAATTGCGGGGGTGAATTAACTTGACTGATATTGAACTTGCTGTACAAATAGTCCTACCACTTGCCACAACCATTGCCACCTGCGTTATCGGCTACCTCTTCAAGAAAATCAAGCAGCACGACGAGGCTCGCAAGAATGAAGAGGCTAAAAAGTTGAAAGAGGCGGTCGCCCGTGATGAAGCCTTGCGTGCAGGTCTTCTTGCCCTCTGTAGAGATAGGATTTTACAAGGTTATCGCTACTATCGCCACGTCGGCGGTATCTCAACTCAAGACTTGGAGACCATGAACAAGCTCTATAGTGCCTACCACGCCCTCGGCGGCAACGGTACTATCACCACTGTCTGGACGAAAATCAACAAACTGCCGCTCAAGGAGGGTGAGGATTAAATGAAAACCTTGGATATGAACAGAATCATTGCTTGGGGCTTAGTGATTATGGGCGTCCTTGCCATAAGCGGCTGGATTGCCTACACAATCATCTATGGCAACTCCGGCGGCACCGAGATACCCCTTGCCATTTCAAGCGGCTTGCTCGGCGTTATCACCGGCAGAAATCTGACAGCAAAGGAGCATGACAAAGATGAAAATATTCATTAATGCAGGACACACGCCACAGGTTGACATTGACGCCGGACTTGACTGGGACGTTGGAGCTTGCGGCTACGGTCTACAGGAAAACATCGTGGCTAAAGGTGTCGCTGATTTAATTGTCGAAGAATGTAAGAGTGCGGGGATTGAGGTTGTCGGCAACTTCCAATCAATGAATTTATACGACATCACCGACAAGGCAAACGCCACTGACGCCGATATATTCGTCTCAATTCACTGCAACGCGGCGAGCGGCACCGCCAAAGGCACCGAAACTTTCTATTGCTTGGGAAGTACAAAAGGCAAGGCTATCGCCGAAGTTGTCCAAAAGAATATCGTTGCGGCTATGGGGACGGTTGACAGAGGCGTCAAGGACGATACTCAGACACCGCACGGCAGGTTGCACGTACTCAGGCAATCAGCTATGGCGGCTATCTTGGTTGAGTTGGCGTTCATCGATAATGAAAGTGACGCCGCTCTCCTTCGTGACAAGCAACGCGACTTTGCCAAGGCTATCGTGAAGGGTTTAGCTGAATATGGCGGTCTTGTTCCGACGGTTGAAGTCAAGGAAGTTGAAGTCCACGCGACTAAAGCCTATCCTGTCAACATTGAGAGGGTGGCGGCACTTGCGCGAAAGTACGAATCCAGCGGCGACCCTGCCTGTATTGCTGATAATGCAGGTGACCTCGGCGGTAAAAGCTATGGTCTCTATCAGTTCGCCAGCAAGGTTGGCGTCGTTGATGATTTTGTGAAGTGGCTCTGTGACTATCCTGACGCGGCTCTTGCCAATTACGGCAAGGTCTTGGCGGCTCACACTGTCAACAGTGAAGGCTTTGTCAAACAGTGGCGTGAACTCGGAACTATCGACCCCGGTAACTTCGGCAGACTTCAAGATGAATACGTCAAGGCAAAATATTATGATGTGGCGGCTGATAAGCTCCTTACCAAAAAATTCGACGTCAACAAGCACACGGACGCATTGAAGGCTGTTGTCCTGTCGAGAGCAGTGCAGAACGGCGCGACGGGCTGTGTCAATATATTTGATATTTGATATTGCTTGCGGTAAACTCGGATACCCCAACCTCAGCTACATTGATGACAGCTACTTCGACGGCGACATCATTGAGGCTGTCTATGACTATCTGATTGTTGAGTGTGACCTCTCCAAGCCCGATAGCCACGGCGTATGGCGCAGTCCTGATAATTTCTGCCACGGCAGTAAGAGCATTATCCTTGCCCTCCGCAGCAGATTTGTCAGAGAACGTGCCGACGCATTAGCAATACTGACGGTGGCAAGCTAAATTAAAGCCCACGGCAGGAGTATTATCTTGCCGTGGGTTGTTTTTTATTTTTTAAAGGATTTTTTTAATTCGTGAAGAATATACTCAGGCAAAGCATAAAAAATATTGATATTTTATAAAAACGGTGATTTTTATGGAAAAGGAGAAAAAAATCAATACCATAAACAAAGTTCAAGTTATAGAACCAGATTCTGTACGTATAGGTATTAAAGAAAACGCGATTCAGTTTGAATTTGGTCAAATCGAGCATATTGATGAAGAGCAAGATACTCTAAACATTTTATCTAATGTTCGTTTAAGCCCTAAATATCTACAATATTTTATGATCAAAATTGTTGAAGCTGGTATAGAATACGAAAAAAAATTCAATGTGGATATTGGTTTTGCACCATTTTGGAAACCTGACAAGAAATGAGGAGGAATTTTTATGCTTTATGATAATTTCTCTAAAATCGATTCTTTCCAAAATCATACTATCGAATATTTGTCTGGTATTGATCTGAAAGATGTTACTACACTTTCGGATAAAAAGTTTTATGTCGCTATGGCTTTGACCATATCAGTTAATAGTTTTTCTAACGATGTTGTTACGATCAATGAGCCTTTAAAGTATGTTGGAGAACAACAAATTATTGCTCAAGAGCAGCATTTGGTAAAAACAGTTGAAGCGGTAAATATTTTAAGAGAGAATTGGGATTTAGCTATCCTTATCTCTCGTGCCGAAATTAAAATAAAAGATTATTTCGGGTTAACTCCATTATACTTGGAAGCCGTTGGAGAAAATGAATTGTTATTATCTATAATCACAGAAAAGTCTCCTAAAGAAGCATTAAATAAGTTGCATCAATTTGATAACGAATGGTGGATTGATAATGAAGAACTTGCAAAAGGAAAATTATGTATAGATGTGGTGCCAACGTGAACGCAGGACATATCAGATTTAATTGGAATCGATATATAGATTATGCTGATAACTTACTTAACTCCATGTTCGATGATGAAGACGATGAGGTCAAAGATCGTTGTGGAATTAGTAGAGCATATTATGGAGCATTTCATAGAGCGCAGGCATACCTCAATAAGATTGGCATAACCGTTGACGTTAACAACAGAGGTTCTCATAATCGAGTAATAGAGCAATTCAAAGGTATAGGCAAAGCCAATCGGCTGTGGTTCGGCATAGGATTAGATTTAGAGCGTCTTAAAAATCAGCGCAAAAAAGCTGATTATGACGACAAATACTTTGCTCCTGCCGAAAAAAATTCTATCTTAAAAAAACAATTAGAAATAGCTATATTAAAAGCTCGTTCTGTCGTTGATAAAATTAACAATATCGAAGAACAAGAAAGCAATAGATAAAATGCTCCCAGCGACCTTGATTCGTCGGGAGCGTTTTTTATTGCAAAGATTCATAGCATAGGTTCGTGACCACATTTTGACAACAAACTTTTTAAAAAGTGGTATTTTTTCTTGAAAAAAAGATAGATTTTCCGTACAGTTTAACACCATTTAACACGATTTAACATAATCTGATAAAAAA
>CAJODU010000163.1 GCA_905233325.1 uncultured Selenomonadaceae bacterium | reverse complement strand
GACTGTCATTGTAGTGCCGATTGTGCAGCCCATTCCGGCATGGACATCAGGCATGATTCTGATCTTACTGCCACGGGTGAACTCATAGTCACACATTCGTTGAATTTGATCCCGTGCTGCATCTTCAATGGTCTTTGCAAATGAGATTGCAGAATTGACCTTTCCTTCGATTATTTCCATATATTTAATTCCTTCCTTGTGCTTTAGCAATTTTATAAATTATTTATGTACTCGCCACAATTTTTTCAACAACTAACTTTTGCAGCCATTTAGGAGCTTTACGACTGCCATTGTCCCAATTTTGTACTGTTTTATATGGAGCCTCTAAAAGATCAGCAAGTGCCTTAATTGTAAGTCCGGCAGCCTCACGAGCCGCCTTAATAGGATTAACTTCTCTATACCAAGCCTCACGGTCAAAAGTAACATATTGAACGAATGAATGGGGCAAGCAATCAGAAATATCAATGTCTTCAAGTTTTGAAGGTTTAGGATAATCCTTCTCGTCGAGTTCGTCTAACATTGTGCCGATCGCATCTTGCGCCATATACATACAATCGCTCATATCGTCGCCGTTACCTTGAGTTATGCAGCCTTTAACGTCAGGTACAGTAATAACGTAAACCCCTTCGGTTGGTTCAAATATTGCCGGATAATAATGTTTCACGAAAATCACTTCCTTATATATAATGTTAGGCAAAATTACTTCGATTTTTGTTTACCTGCCTGTGATTTTACTTTGTCCATTTAAGTCCTAACTGAGTGTAAATGTTTTTGACTTCATAGTCAGCAAGCTCTCTGTTGGTTGTAATTACTGTATTTGCTGTGCCATCAGGACTTTGGATTTTTTGATGACTGCCACCATTGTTTTTAATTTGTGTGCAGCCTTTTTTCAGTAAGTCTCGAATTACTTGGCGAGGTTTGTATGTTGGCATTTGATATCCTCCGATAAGATTAAAGCATATTACGCAAAAATGCCTTAGTGCGTTCCTCCTTGGGGTTATTGAAGAACGCTTTCGGTTCATTCTCCTCTACTATCACACCGCCCGCCATGAAGATAACGCGGCTTGCTGCCTCTCTTGCAAAAGCCATCTCATGCGTCACGACAACCATTGTCATATGTTCCGCCGCGAGTTCACGCATAGTTTTGAGGACTTCGCCGGTGAGTTCGGGATCAAGTGCTGAGGTAGGCTCGTCGAAGAGTAAAATATCCGGTTTCATTGCCAGGGCACGGGCGATTGCCACTCTCTGCTGCTGTCCACCACTGAGCCGTGCAGGATAGCGATCTCTTACTTCACTCAAGCCAACTTTGGCAAGCAAATTTTCAGCAGTCTTGATTGCCTCATCTCTGGCAACGCCTTTGACATAGATCGGTGCCTCAATGAGATTTTCCAAGACCGTCATATGTGGAAAGAGGTTGAACTGTTGAAAGACCATGCCGGTTGCCGCGAGGACTTCACGCTGACGCTTTTCGTTGACATAGACGCCGCCCTCAACAAGTGCCTGACCCTTGATGTGAATGTCTCCCTTGTCGATAGTCTCAAGGTGGTTGATACAGCGGAGCATAGTCGACTTACCGCTGCCGGAAGGTCCGAGAACGGCAAGAACTTCACCCTTGTCAACCACAAGATCAATGCCGCGCAGAACTTGATTATCGCCGAAGGATTTATGTATATTCGTCAATTCAAGCATCGTATTTGCCATAGTACGCCTCCAACTTCTTAAACGCCCAAGTCAGCACAGCCGTCATAACAAGGTAAAAGATACCTGCTATCACAAACGGCGTCATATCAAATTCACGTTGGACGATTGTCCTTGCTACTCTCAACAGATCATTCATTGCCAAGATGTAGATCAGTGAGGTATCCTTGATGAGGTTGATTGTCTCGTTACTGATTGGCGGCAGGACTATCCTCAGCACCTGCGGAAAGACTATTCGTTTCATTGTATGCCAGTGCGGCAGACCGAGAACGTGTGCCGCCTCAAACTGCCCGCGAGGTATGGCTTGGAGACCTGCGCGGAATATTTCTGCGAAGTAAGCTGCGTAATTCAAAACGAACGCCAAAAGTGCTGCCGCTATATCCGGCAATCTGATCCCCACCATCGGCAGGGCGAAATACACAAATAGAAGTTGCAGCATTAACGGCGTGCCGCGCATTATCCAGACGTAAAACTCCATCAGCAAACTCAGCGGCTTGAATTTAGACAACCTGCCAAGTGCCGCCAGTCCGCCTATCGGAAGCGACAAGAGCAACGTTATCACGAAGATTTCCAGCGTAACGACCGCACCTTGACAGATCAGTGCAGTCATATCAAGCAATTTTTCCAATAAACTTCCTCCTCAATATATCGAATATATGGGGGTGTGAAGCGTTGAGACTTCTTTATTGAATGTTTTCGATTAAACTGACGATATTCCTGCAAATGCCTTCAAGTTGCTCTTGATCCGGACCTTCTGCCATAACTCTGATGAGTGGCTCGGTTCCGGAGGCCCTCACCAAAATGCGGCCGTTGTCACCAAGTTCAGTCTCAGCTTTCTTAATGGCCTCCTGTATCTCTTCCTTTTCGTAGACAGTCCTGTCCTTAACGCGAACATTGAGCAGGACTTGAGGATAAGTAGTCATCAGCTTGTTGAGGTCGGACGCCTTCTTGCCGGTGCGTTTGATTGCAGACAGGACTTGCAGGGCAGTTATGAGACCATCGCCTGTGGTTGAATGTTCAGTGAAGATAATGTGACCTGACTGTTCACCGCCGAGAGTGTATCCATTTTTGAGCATATTTTCGAGGACGTAGCGGTCGCCGACTTTGGTGACTTCAAACTTACCGCCCAACTTTTGAATAGCCTGTCTGAATCCGATATTCGCCATAACAGTCGTGACAACGGTATTGTGAGGCAATTTGTTGGCTTTCATCATCTCCGTGGCACAGATAACGAGAATATGGTCGCCGTCAATAATGTGACCTTCATCGTCAACGCAGAGGCAGCGATCCGCGTCGCCGTCGTGAGCGATACCTATATCAGCCTTGTTGTCAATGACTGCTTGACAGAGATTATCAATGTGAGTGGAGCCGCAGTTGTCGTTGATGTTGATTCCGTTGGGGTTAGTGCCGAAGGCTATAACCTCAGCACCGAGCCTTTGAAGAATCTCCGGCATAGCCTCATAAGCCGCACCGTTGGCACAGTCAAGAACAATTTTCATTCCGTCAAGGCGTTGATCGGTTGTCTGCAGGACGAAGTTGATATAATCCTCAAGCAGATTGTGACGATTTTCGACGTGGCAGAGTTTGTCGTCAGTCGGACGCGGGAAATCGTCATTTTCTTCGATCTTGTGAACAATCGCCTCAATCTCATCTTCAACGGCATCAGGGAGCTTGTAGCCGTCGCCGCCGAAGAATTTAATACCGTTATCATAGAATGGGTTGTGTGAGGCGGAGATCACGATACCCGCTCTGGTCTCCAGTTTTTTTGCAAGGTAGGCAACGGCAGGGGTAGGGATTATACCTGCTGCAATAGCACGACCTCCCGCACTGCAGATACCTGCAATCAGCGACGCCTCCAGCATTTCACCTGAAACGCGGGTGTCACGACCAATCAACACCGTTGGCGTGGATTTTAATTCAGTCAGTTTTGCCTCTCTGCCGAAATATATAGTGGCAGCGCGGCCGAGTTTGTAAGCGAGTTCGGGCGTCAATTCTGAGTTGGCTTTTCCGCGGACGCCGTCCGTTCCAAATAATCTGGGCATTTATTCTCCTCCAGTTAAAATTTATTTAAATCTCACCTGTAAATTCAAAATTATATATTTTTTGCCATTATCTTCATAGATTTTTGCAAAATTGTGTCTTGTAGTTTTGCCTGTCTCAAGTTTGGTATTATTCAGCAAATATTTTTCAAAATTATTTCTATTATAGAGGTAGTAAGCAAGAACCTCTCCGTCTTTTTTGACGATTATATAACCGCCGTTTGCTTCTTCATCTCCGTTCCAAAGTTTTGATGGTTGCATACCAAGTGCAATAGCATAAAAAAGTTTTTTTATTTTATAAGTGTAAAGCCCGGGTACTTGAAAATTTAAAGGATCATCATTTTCAAGTTTATCAGCAATCTCAGAACATTTTGAAACACCATCACGAAATTTATACAATAACATTATACCGATAATGTTCTCCATAAGCGAATCAATGAAAAGAAGATTTTTTGAAAATATTTTGTCAACGGCACCAATAAATTTTATGTTTGTAACATATTTAAATCTCTGTTTTATATATTTTAAAGAATTAATTTTTTCAAGATCTTCATCTTTGGTTTCTAATTCATAAATAAAATTGGTTGCTCCGGAGGCATTGAGCAAACTTGGAGGTTCTCCCAAATAAGATTTTATTGAATATCCTCTTACATATTCACAACCTGTATAAGGATCATGTACTTCAATTTCAATATCAGTTTTATTGGCTGAAG
>CAJODU010000162.1 GCA_905233325.1 uncultured Selenomonadaceae bacterium | reverse complement strand
AAAGTATATCTATTTTCTTGACAGTGATGATGTGCTTGTGCCGACTGCTTTGGAAGAACTTTTCAAGTATACTGAAGACAAAGAGCTTGATTTGATTCATTCTGAAAAAAATTTTGTACCATTAATGACAGATGATTCAAATAATTTTAAATATAATGAGGATATCAATGAGAATACAAAGTTTAGAACGATTGAATCAATGGCTTATGATAAACCTACTCTTGAGACTAACGATCCAGCTGAGAGGATAATTCGATTCAGTGAGAAGAGATTTTGGACTACAGTTTGGCGCAACCTCATTCGTCGTGATTTGATCGTCAATAATAAGCTAAGTTTCATTAATACAAGGATTTTAGAAGATGATGTATTTACTTTTGAATGTCTTTGTTGTGCCAACAAGGTTCTGCACATTCCGAATATTTTTTACATCTATCGAATGAGGAAGAGTTCAATATCACATGATTCATTGGCGAGAGAAGTCGGCACAAGAATAGATACAATGATTAAAATCTTCAAGGCACTGGATGATTTTATGAATAATATGAAAATTTTTACAGAGCAGCCGGAGCTTAGATATAAGGTATTTGATTTCTTTATGAAGAAATTGACAAGGCCGTTGAGGAAAGTGCCGCCTTATGAATTAGATTCTTTGCTTAGGAAAAAGTTTTCGGAGAATCCGAGTGCAAATATTCCCCTTTTGACCTATTCATTTGGAATGATGAATCAGTTTCGCAATGCCTCAGAGTGTGAAGATGTTTGAGATATTGCAGGCGTTGATAGATATTCACAAATACAAAGAAGTCCTCGCAAGGCTCGCTCTCTTTGAGCTTATGCGGGGGCTTTTGATTGTCCTCATCGCTTGGCTGCTGCAAGCGGCAATCATCAATGGTGACTTCGGCTTTACTTTGGCGGTGGTGATGATTGGCAGGGTGGCTGTGGAGAGGGGCAGGAGCAGGGGTTTTACTGAATTGTCGCTGAATATCCAAGAGGAGTTGCGGCGGAGGCTGCACAAGGCACTTTTTGAGAAGTCCGCTCCACTCAACACTGGGGAACTGCTGACGCTGATGTTTGATACCGTTGAGGCCTTTGATGATTTTTTTGTGAAAGTGCTGCCCAACCTCTTCACAATCGTCATATTGATACCTATGATTATAGTCGTCACTTTTGCGACGGATCCCCTGACGGCGGGGATATTCCTGCTGACTTTGCCGATCGCACCCTTCCTGCTGTATCTGATTGGAAGTGCAATCAGTCAAAGAAATCAAGAGGCAATGGCGAAGCTCTCCAAGCTGAATGAGGACTTCAGGGAACTGACAGCCGCCATTACAACCCTCAAGATATTCAAGCAGAGTGAGGCGGCAACAAATCGCATTAAATCAACCTCAACACAATCAGCCGCGGCAACCCTTGACGTACTCAGGCTCGCCTTTGTCTCTGCCTTTGCCTTGGAGCTTATCACAACGCTGTCAATAGCCTTGATAGCCGTAACGGTGGGCTTGAGGCTCCTTGATGACGCCATAGCCTTTAATGCCGCACTCTTCCTGCTGATACTTGCACCGGAATTCTACTCACCGATCAGGCAGGTTGGAGCGGCTTTTCACGCTGCCGTCAAAGCTAAGGACGCCGCCTCACTAATCAACAATCAATTCAAACTATCCAACGATGAGGATATTGGTGTTGATTATCCCGTGGAAGTGCCTTCATTGACGGTTGTCACGGGCGAGAGCGGGAGCGGCAAGACGACGCTGCTGAGGAAGTTCATCAAAACGCACAAGAAAGAGGCTGTCGCCTATCTGCCGCAACAGCCTCATCTATTCAAAACCACTGTTCGTGAGAATGTAACACTATTCAAAGATGTGGACAATACCTTGATAGATCAAGCTCTGAGTGATGTCAACCTGCACCTGAGCCTCAATGACAGGGTTGAGGGGCTATCCAGAGGAGAACTTCAACGCCTCGCCCTTGCCCGTGTGCTAGTCAGTGCAGAGAGTGGAGCCTATATCCTTATCCTTGACGAACCCACTGCTGCCCTTGACGAAATCACCAAGCAAATCATCATCAGCAGGATAGTCAGTCTGCGTCAAAGGCACGCCCTTATCATCGCCACTCACGACCCCGAACTCATAAGCCGTGCCGATAAGCTCATCAACCTCGGCGAACGTTGAATCAACCGCGTCAAACCAACGTTCAGCATAGGCACTACTCACCTTCGTGGCGTCGGTATACTGCGTCACCTTGCCGCTGTAGTCGGCAATACTCACCGTCGTGGAGCTGCCGACGTTGGTTATCTTCAGCTCGCCCTTACCGATCGTGAATACATAGTCATTGCCGTTGTAGACAGCATTTGTGACGGTGGTCTTGGAGCTGCCGAGGCGAATGATGTCGCCGGTGGCGTAATTGTTAATCTCGTCGTTG
The DNA here is from genome assembly GCA_905233325.1 of uncultured Selenomonadaceae bacterium. Classification (GTDB taxonomy): domain Bacteria; phylum Bacillota; class Negativicutes; order Selenomonadales; family Selenomonadaceae; genus Quinella. The sequence goes on along the minus strand of CAJODU010000162.1, from coordinate 604 downwards.
CCGTCGCCGGTGGTGTAGGTGATAGTGTTGGTGCCTTGAGCGTTGAGGGTAATGGTGTCGTTGCCCGCGCCGCCGATAATAGTGGTACCCTTGAAGTTTGAACCGCTGCCGCGAGTGTTGAGGACTATAGTATCCGCACCCTTGCCACCTTCAATGTAGTTGGAGCCGTCGGAGTTCTCCAGCTCAATGATGTCATCGCCGGCGTCGCCGAGAATGAAGTTGTCGCCGCCGGTGACGTAGATGTCATCATTGCCGGCACCGCCGTTGATGGAGCTGCCCTTATCGCCGGCACTGAGGATATCATTGCCCTTGCCGCCGCTTATGGTCGTCCTGACCTCGCCCGCCTGAATGGTATCGTCCTTGCTGCCGCCGATGAGGGTATTTCCGAAGGCGTTGTCGTTGCCGATGATGTAGACGGCTGACTTGCTGCGCTTGGAGGCGTCGACAGTCCTGACGGTCTTGTTGACGTTCTTGCTGAGGTCTATGGTATCACCGTCGGTGTTGGCGACAGAGAGGGACTTTTGGGCATAGACTTGAGCGGTGGAGGCACCGTCGAAGGTCTCGAAGGTGACTTTCTGCGGAGTGGACTTGGACTTGGTGGTCT
>CAJODU010000161.1 GCA_905233325.1 uncultured Selenomonadaceae bacterium | reverse complement strand
AGCGCGTTCTATCATCTTTTGAACTTTCTTAACCTCTGCTTCATCACACATATTATTTTGAAGTCCCGCTTTGCAATCATCAAGATCATCTTGTAAAATCTTCATCAACTTTTGAATGTCAGCAATAGATTTTACTGCTGCAAGCTGGGCAGCACGTTTAGATTCGTTGAATGTAACAGTAGCCTTTGCTGACGTTATAGTAATATTTCCGTCTTTGTCTACTGAAACCGAACCGCCTTGAAATCCAATTTCACCTTCACGACTTTTGAGATAATCATTTGCCGATTTGATGTCTTCAGCAAGTTTTTGACGTTTGGCAAGTTCTTTATCAGGAAGACGCCCTGCAAGTCGTTGTTTAAATTCTTCTTCAGTCATATTCAGAAGTAAGCGCGTTTTCTTGCCATCGTCACCCTTAGAAATGCTCCACTTACGAAGACCGCCGTCACTGCCGATTATAAATCCTTGTGCAGAAAGACCCGGACGATTACCTGAAGTTTTTAGTTCTTGCTGACAATCATAAATCAATGCCTCATATTCCAAACGCTTTTCAGGATCATCTGCCATTTGTCGAAAAATATTAGGTGAAACTGAGATATTGTTATTGCCCTTGCCATTGAATGGCTGTGTGCCGACACTGAACTTGATATCTTTAAATTGTTTTGAAAGCGATGAAATCACACTACCAGATTTTGAGTTTTCACTTACTTGACTTTGAGCGTAACCTAACGCCGCTTCTGAAACATAAGAATTGCCAACCTTCACCGCCATTTCAATCAATCCTTCCTTGTATTGATCAAATTCCCATTTCAATATTGTGAATCACTGTAGCCATTTGTTCCATTTGAGTCCTTACAGAATCATTGATATTTTCAAGGTCTTGAATAGACTTTGTTGAGTTCTGAATACTTCGGATGCCTTCGTCCAAGTTCTTATGCAGAGTTTTAATTTCCTCATTGAATGCGGTATCAAATTCATTTATTCGACTTTCAAAACCCTCATTGTTTGCCAAGATTGCATTTATCTCTCCGACATCGTGCAACAAGACTTTTATGGCATCGTCGGAAGTTTTCAAGCTGTTTTGGGTGTTCTCTGAAAGTTTGCGGACTTCATCGGCAACAACCGAGAAACCGCGACCTGCTTCGCCCGCTCTTGCCGCCTCAATCGCTGCATTGAGTGCAAGCAAATTGGTCTGAGCTGCAATTTCGTCAATCATTCGCATAACATCGTTTATCTTCTTTGTACTTTGACTGAGCATATCCAGCTTGGGAGCGATTGAGTTGCTTCGCTCCATAAGCTGCCCAAAGAGGTCATTTTGCTCATCAATACCGGTACCCAACTGTTGAATTGAATTTTGTATCATATCAATTTCACCGGATATGTGTGAAATATCTTCAACAATCGTAGGTATTTTAGCTTGATAGTCACGGAACATATTTATAATTTGATCTTTTAAGATTTCCGTCTGCTTTTGCTGCTCAATGACACGCCGATAGAAGAATTCGCGGCAGTTGGCGTATGTCAGAGTAAATTTATCGACATATTCGTCACTAAAAGAGACATTATGAGGCACATAGTGGAAAAATATTGCAGTAAGTGTCTCATTCATATGCAAGCCACTGATTTCACCGAAACTTGAGAAACCTGCCGCCGGAATATCCCGAAATTGGTCAATATGCTTGATTTCCTCAGCATAGCCCAAACGACGCAATATACAGTCATTGAGTATGCCGCCTATCGGTGCGGGCTTGTTCTTTTGATAGTTGTTGAGAGCACGAGAGAGCGTCTGATCCAGAGAGATTCTCTTCATAAGGTGCAACGTCTCACCTGTCACAACATCACAGAAGAAGCTAACCCTATCATTGGTTTCATCTATGCCGGCAATCGACCTTATATAGTCTTCACCGTTGATATCCGTCGCGAATGTGTACTTTGTCAAGACGTTTTGAAGTTCAGCCGTCGTGTTGACATTAAAGTGATTCTTCAACGCTTGAATAAAACTTATCGCTCCTGAGGAGCCGGAAACGGTTTTCACATATCTCAAGGCGGTATTTGCCTGCACGACTGTAAAACTTTCTCTTGTGTCCTCTGCAGCTTGAGTCTTGAGAATGCCGTAACGATAATCTTTCTTCAATCTCACAACACTGATGACGGCGTGATTTTCTAAAGTGTGTTTGCCGTCATAAATGTAGGTATGTTCAAAGTCCAACTTTCCCGCAGCACTGCCGCCAATGAACGGACAAGACAACAATTCCGAATCATACAGCGCCTGTAAGACGAAAGTTTCACAACTGGAGTTGCCGTTGACATAGACAAGCGCAAAAGTATGATTAGCACTGATGCGGAAAGGTACTTTGTGTTTGCTGATTTCCTGTCGTATGAGATTTACTCGCTCATTGACGGACATCGATACCTCACGTGCTTTCAAGTCTTCGTTGTGGAGCGGAATGCTCATAGTGTAGATATTCTCAATCATACGATTTGAGTATGCCTGCAGAAGCACTTTGGCACGGTTCTCTGAAGCAGAGCAATATAATGAATTGCTGCCCTGTGCCCTGTAAAGCTCACCAGATGTGCTTATCAAGATGACTTTTGTCTTATTTGAAGTGGCATTCTGAATGGAACGAGCAACACTGTCCATATCTAAATCAGGCGATACAAAGCCGAGAATTAAAGCCGTGCCCTCCGCCAAATCACAGAGTGAACTTAACTTATTGACACCCAGCTCACTCTCATTCAAATAAACTGCCTTAATATCCGGCTTTGAATCTCGAGAGGGCTTGACATTAGATTTAAATTCCTTTTCTTGCTTGGGAATTTCTTCATTTTGTTGCTTCTTGCCAAATCCGAAAATGCTGAACATCAGATCAACTCATCTCCTCAGCTCTGACTGCGAATGATATCAAGTAATTCGTCCGTTTTCTCTTGAAGTAATGCTTTATCGCCTTTGGTCTCGACGTTGAGGCGGATATAAGGCTCAGTTTGAGAACTACGCAGATTAAACCGCCAATCATCGTAATCCACACCAAATCCGTCAACTCTGACAACGGCACCGCCTTTGCCATAAACATTT
>CAJODU010000160.1 GCA_905233325.1 uncultured Selenomonadaceae bacterium | reverse complement strand
ATCAGCCGACAAAAAAAGGAAGAAAAATAAAAATAATTTTGATACACCTGCCAAAAAGCAAAAAATTTTAACTATTGTCAATCCGGAGACCGGCGAAGTAGAAGCACGAATCCATCTGCAAAATCGTCTGGAAAGAGGAGGCTGGTTTTCCTTCTTTCAAAAAGGCGGAGTATATCTTGCTCAAAATCTTGGGAGAGACGAACTTCGCGTATTATTTTATATGATGGCCAAAATGGATTATGGCAATTATATTCGCGTTACAAATAAAAATATTTGCAACAATTTAAACTTGACTCATGAGGTCGTTACAAAGGCCATTAGAAAGCTGATCGAAAAAAATGTCATTGCAGTTCAAGAGTGGTATGGTATAAGCCGCATTTATCGCATGAATCCGAACTTCATGCACAAAGGGCGAGATGTTTCTTCGTGGTGATGTCATCGAACAGAAAAAGATAGAATCTATGGAAATTGATGAATATGGTGATTTTGAATAAAATGAGAGGTTTTTGTTGATGTCAAAATGTTTATTTATTGCCGGCACTGCCACTGATGTCGGCAAAACTTTTATTTCTGCGCTTGTGGTAAAATGCCTTCGTGACGCCGGTCTTAATGCCGGTTACTACAAGGCGGCAGTGTCAGGTGTTGAGCTTGACGACAAGGGCAAGTTGATTGGCGGCGACCCTATTTATGTCAATGATTTTGCAAAAATTGGTGAGAGTGCCGAGAATTTGGTATCTTACGTTTATTCGCAGCCTGTCTCGCCGCATCTTGCCGCCAGGTTAAATAATCGTCCCATGGATTTTTCAACAGTTAAGCGTGATTTTAATCGTGCCAAGTCTAAATATGATTATCTTGTTGTTGAAGGCAGTGGCGGTGTGATATGCCCTCTTCGCTGGGACAATAAAATACATTTTATGCTTTTGGACATTGTAAGTGCTTTCAATTTGCCTATCCTCTTGGTTGCCGGTGCCGGTCTGGGTACTATAAATTCTACAGTTTTGACCGTTGACTATCTACATAGGAATAATTTTAAGATTAATGCAATAATTCTCAATCATTACAGTGATCAGATAATGGAAAAGGATAATCTGGCGATGATTGAAGAGATGACGAATCTTCCCGTAGTTGCTAAAGTGCAATTTGATGATGATAGACTTGATATTAATATTGATACATTGATAAATCTTTTTGAATAATGAGGTGTTTTTTGTGATTTTTTCAGAATTGGTAAAGTCTCGCTATTCCTGCCGCAAAATGTCAGATAAGCCGGTTGAGCAGAAAAAAATCAATCAAATTCTTGAGGCGGCAATAGCTGCTCCTACTGCAAAAAATTTGCAGCCGTTTAAAATTTGGGTGCTTAAATCAGATAATGCAATGGAAAAGGTCAAGCAGGCAACGCATTTCACTTTTGGTGCCGGCACTGTCCTGGTTGTAGGTGGCAGCCCTGATGATGCCTTTACTCGTCCCGTTGACGGTAAAAATTTTGCTGAGATTGACGCTACCATAGTTGCGACGCATTTGTTGCTTGCAATTCAAAATGCCGGTCTTGCCACCACTTGGGTTGGTATGGTTGAGGAGGCTAAACTCAAAGAGCTTTTCCCTGAGATGAAAAATTATGACATTGTGGCGGTGTTCCCTCTCGGCTATGCTGCTGCTGATGCCCAGCCTTCACCACGCCACACCGAAAGAAAATCTCAAGATGAACTGGTAAAAATACTTTAGACAAAAAAATCCTGAAAGTTGAGAGTAATTTAATGACATTTGAAGACGCTGTAAATTTTCTGGAAAGTCTTGCAGGATTCGGAATCAGACCGGGGTTGCAGAGGATTACTAAACTTCTGCAACTTCTTGATGATCCTCAAAATAAATACAAGACAATTCACGTCACCGGCACTAACGGCAAGGGTTCCGTCTGTGCAATGCTCTCGCAAATTTTAAAAACAGCCAATATCAGAGTTGGTCTGTTCACTTCACCCCACTTGGTGACTTATCGTGAGAGAATCAGAATCAATAACGAAGACATCAGTGAAGGTGACTTTGCTGCTCTGGTTGATGAAGTGAAGTCCTGCATAGCTCAGATGATCGAAGAGGGCAATGAAAGTCCGACACTTTTTGAGACTTTGACGGCGATGGCTTTTAAATATTTTGCCGATCAGAAAGTTGAGTATGCCGTCATTGAAGTCGGTCTTGGCGGTCTGCTTGATTCTACCAACGTCATTACGCCAGAAGTATCGATTATCACCAACGTCGCCAACGATCATGCGGAAAAGTGTGGCGGTGATCTCCTGGGAATTGCAAGGTATAAGGCGGGCATCATCAAGCAGAATGTGCCTGTTGTGACGGGTGCTGATGGTGAACCGTTAAAAATCATTCGTGACACTGCTCAAAAAAATCATTCCAAAATATTTGTACTCGGTGAAGATTTTTTCGTTGATGAATCTTTAGAGCTTTCTCTGAAGGGTGAATATCAGAAGTTAAATGCAGCGATTGCAATCAAGTCCGTGCAGGTGCTTAATGATAGCCGAGTGACTGATTCGGTGATTAATGTGGCAATCAAAAATACTCATTGGGCAGGACGTTTTGAGATTTTAAATATCAATGGCAAGACGATAATTATTGACGGTGCTCACAACGGTGCCGGTGCTGAGGCTTTAAGAAAGAGCCTTGATAAAAACTTCCCGACAGGGCGCAGGGTATTTCTTTTTGGTGTGTTGAGAGATAAGGATATTGACACCATTATAGAAAATTTATTTCGGACGACGGATTTTGTTATAGTGACCCGTCCTGATTCCGAGAGAGCGGCGGAGCCGGAGAGCGTTTGCCAAAGGTTGCAGACTAAGGGTATTAAATCGATCGCAATCAAAGATAATGATGAGGCCTTGAAATTTTTCCTTGATCGTAATGAAGAAGTTTTAATCTCTGCGGGATCATTGTATTTAATAGGAAACATTAGAAAATTATTGAAAAAAATGAAATAAGCTCTTGACAAAAGCAAATATTAGTGGTATAGTATCTCTTGTCAGTTGACGCGACACACTTTGTGAAGTGATACTGAATGCGGAAATAGCTCAGTTGGTAGAGCACCACCTTGCCAAGGTGGGGGTCGCGAGTTCGAGTCTCGTTTTCCGCTCCACCTTTTGAATTAGGATGTGGACCTATAGCTCAGTTGGTTAGAGCAACCGGCTCATAACCGGTCGGTCCTAGGTTCAAGTCCTAGTGGGTCCACCATTTATATTGAAATGCGGAAATAGCTCAGTTGGTAGAGCACCACCTTGCCAAGGTGGGGGTCGCGAGTTCGAGTCTCGTTTTCCGCTCCATTATATGGTCTTGTAGCTCAGCTGGATTAGAGTATTTGACTACGAATCAAAGGGTCGGGGGTTCGAGTCCCTCCAAGATCACCATAAAATCATATGGGTAGGTGGCCGAGTGGTTAAAGGCGACGGACTGAGTACGGTGGTTCGAATCCACCCCTGCCCACCATTTATGAAATTAACAACGTCGCAGTGTGCGGCGTTTTTTGGTAGAAAGTTAGGTGAAACCATGCGGCAGATAAAGGTAAAGTCAATATCACAACAAATTGAAATCACAGGCGATGAGGCAAAACATCTGATATATAGTCTGCGTTCAAGAGTCGGAGAGAGAATCAACGTCGTTGATGAAGATGGACAGCGGGCAATCATTGAACTCGTCAACTTCAGCAAGGATAAAGTCACAGGACAACTAATCAAAGAATTGTCACCCAATCAGAGGGAATCAATAACTCTTGCCGTGTCCGTACCCAAACGGGGATTCGACAATATCATCAGACAGGCAACGGAAATCGGCGTACTTGCCATTCAGCCGCTCATCACGGAGCGAACAGTATTACAGCCTTCAATCAGCAAACAGGAAAGATGGCAGCGTATTGCCAAAGAGGCGGCGGAGCAGAGCGGAGCTTTTGAACCTACTATTAAGCCTATAATATCACTCAAAGAGCTGATCGAACAAACGACCGAACAGATAATATTTTGCAATGAGACGGAAAATCAAAGGAAAGTATCTGAAGTGGAACTTAAAGACAAAGTGACAATTATTATCGGTTGTGAAGGTGGTTTCTCCGAAAGTGAAATCAATTTTATCAAAGCGGCTGATTCTGTAAGCGTGACACTGGGAAATAATATATTGAAAGTCGATACTGCGGCGATATTTGCATTATCGGCAATCAAAGCCTTATCATAAAAAATCACAAACATAAAAGACATCTTCACTCTCAAAGGAGCGGAGATGCCTTTTTTAGTGCTGAATATTATTTAATCAGAATGCGGGAACGATTGCACCCTTATATTTTTCTTCAATGAAATTCTTGATCTTATCGGACTTGAGAGCCTTCAAGAGAGCCTGAATTTCGGGACGATTTTCATCACCTTCACGAACGGCAATAATGTTGACATAAGGTGAGGTGCTGTCCTCCATGAAGAGGGCGTCCTTAGTCGGCACAAGATTAATCTGCATTGCGTAGTTGGTGTTGATTACAGCAGCGTCAACGTCCTCAAGAGTACGCGGCACCTGAGCAGCTTCAACTTCCTCAAATTTCAGATTCTTGGGATTTTCGGCAACGTCTTGAACGGTTGCGGTCTCTTTGACGCCGTCTTTGAGTTTGAGCAATCCTGCCTTCTCAAGTAACATGAGAGCGCGACCGCCATTTGTGGGATCGTTGGGAATTGATATTGACGCTCCCTCTTTGAGATCTTTGAGATCAGTAACTTTTTTGGAATAGATTCCCATCGGCTCAATGTGTATTCCGGCAGCATTTTTGAGCTTCATCTCTTTGTGTTCCTTGATAAAATCATCAAGATAAGGCTCGTGCTGGAAGAAGTTAGCATCAAGTTCTTTGTCGTTGAGAGCAACATTGGGCTGTACATAATCGCTGAACTCAACAATATCCAAATTAATACCTTCCTCTTTGAGAGCAGGTTTAATCTGTTCCAAAAGTTCGGCATGCGGCACAGGTGTAGCACCGACTTTGAGGTTTTTGGTATCTTTAGAGGCACCGCCATTATCGTTGCCGCAACCGGTGAAGATAACAGCCGCTGTCATCATCACTGCCACAGTTGACAAGATTTTTTTCAATTTCATCAGAGTTTTCCTCCTAAATCCAAATTACTTTGTATAATATAGTAGTATTATTCAGATTTGTCAAGATAAATCGAATTTTTCACAAGGTAAAACTATCACCAAGATAGAATTTTTTGGCAATCGGACTGTTGGCAATTTCATCAGCACTGCCCTCAACGAGAATTTTGCCCTCATTGAGAATATAGGCACGATCAACGATATGCAGAGTCTCACGGACATTGTGATCGGTTATGAGAATACCCATACCGCGATGCTGAAGGTATTGTATAATCTTTTGAATATCCGCAACGGCAAGCGGATCGACGCCGGCAAACGGCTCATCAAGCAATATAAATTGAGGCTCCAACGCAAGACAGCGTGCAATCTCAACCCTGCGTCGTTCACCGCCGGAGAGTTCAGTACCTTTGCGATCCATGACATGACGGATATTAAACTCGTCAATTAGGTTGTCTAATTTCGCCTTGCGTTCATTTTTGCTGAGCTTGGTGGTCTCAAGGATTGCCATAATATTCTCAACGACGGTGAGTTTGCGGAATATGGACGCCTCCTGCGTGAGATAGCTGATTCCGAGCTTGGCGCGCTTGTACATGGCAAAATGAGTTATATTGATGTCGGAGAGCAAAACATCACCCTCGTCCGGTTTCTCAAGACCGACAATCATATAAAATGAGGTTGTCTTGCCGGCACCATTCGGACCCAGCAAGCCGACAATTTCGCCTTTTTCGACACTTAGCGACACATGATCGACAACAGTGCGCTTTTTGAAGGCTTTCACCAGATTTTTAGCTTCAATTCTGATTTCAATCACTCCACAACCATTAGTTCTTTGGGGTGTTTTTTACTTTTAATCGCAAATTTCAATTAGAGGATTTAGATTTTTTTGCAATATAATCATTCAAACGATTGTAGGCATCTGCAACTGTTTCAGCTATCTTGGCAACACCTTCTTCATCATCACTTACAGTTAAAACATCATCGTAAAAATACCAACCAGGTTGTTCATTCATTATAGGTAAATTGGAATAATTAAGCGGATTATTGCCCATAGATTTATAAAATTTTTGTGAATCTTGATTGTGACCATTTATGTAAATATTAACGCTGATTCCTACTTTATCTACATAGTTCAGTACATAACGAAGATGATATTCTTTGTTGTCTTTTCCTTTGTAGATAATATACCCTGCTATTGCTGATGATATGATTCCATTATTTGATGATTTAGATTGAGCTATTTCAAATTTTCCTACAACTTTGTTTTTCAGTAGTTCATTCACTTTTTGTGCAATGTCTCGATTTTTTTGTCTGCGATCAATGGCTTGTTGTGATGCTTCTCCCTGATCTACAGTTTTTATAGAAGTAATAGCAGATCGTTT
>CAJODU010000159.1 GCA_905233325.1 uncultured Selenomonadaceae bacterium | reverse complement strand
ATGCACAACTTAAAATTTACCACATTTTTCCTCATTTAACAAGAGTATTTTTCAAATACAGTGCAATTTTTTTGAATCTGATAATTTTCTTGACGAAATTGAACAACACGAATAAAATATCATTGTTAATGATTTTTGAATTTTGTTGCCTCGCCTCGTGCAAGTTCGTCGCAGCGTTCATTGTAGTCAAAACCTGCATGTCCCTTCACCCAGTGAAACTCTACCTCGTGAGTCATCATCAGATTGTCAAGCTCAACCCACAAGTCTTGATTGAGGACAGGTTTTCTCTGAGCAGTCAGCCAGCCGTTTCTTTTCCAGTTTGCAAGCCATTTTTTTGTGAAGGCATTTTTCAGGTATTGACTGTCTGTGTAAAGATTTACCGACACTCCCGCAGGAAGTTTTTGCAGGGCAACGATCGCCGCTGTCATTTCCATTCGGTTGTTGGTTGTGTGTTTCTCACCACTGTGGAACTCCATAATCTCACCGGTGTCATGATCTATGATAATAGCAGCCCAGCCGCCGGCACCGGGATTCCCAAGACAGGAGCCGTCAGTATAAACGGTGTAATTAGTAATCATTTAATCAATCCTCTCATACAAAAAATATTTTTTTCAGAAATACTTCATAATTCTTTTTAAATGTGTTATAATTCATTAGACAATTTTATCAAAGTAGGATATACTTATGGTTATAAGAATTTTAGAGACAATAGGCAATTTTGTTTTAAGACAGTTGACGGACTTGGGTACTGTTGTCCTTCTGTACATCGACACTATGAAACAACTCCGCCACAAGCCGCGAATGAAACACATAGTGGCTCAAATGTCACATCTCGGCGTGGATTCGCTTACGATTGTATCTTTGACACTGCTGTTTACCGGCGTTGTCTTCACGCTGCAGACTGCACACGAGCTGATTAGATTCGGTGCTCAGTCAACGGTAGGCGGTCTCATTGCCATAGCTATCGGCCGCGAATTGGGTCCCGTGCTTGTCGGCGTTGTCTGTGCCGGTCGCGTGGGTGCCGCCATCACTGCCGAAATATCCACAATGAAAGTCACTGAACAGATCGACGCCCTCCGCGTTATGGCAGTCTCGCCGGTTGATTATCTCATCGTTCCTAGAATGTTGGCTTGTATGGCGGTTGTGCCTCTTTTGACGGTTTTTGGTGATTTGATAGGCGTTCTCGGCGGCTACATCGTCGCTGTCTACTACTCCGGCATAAGTTCCTACCTATTTATGAACTCGATAGATCTCTTCGCAGAAATCAAGGATCTCACCGGCGGAATGATCAAGGCTGTATTCTTCGGCAATGTTATAGCTGTCCTCGGCTGCTATTACGGTCTGAACTGTCCTGAAGGTGCTGAGGGCGTCGGCAAGGCAACAACAAAGACCGTTGTTTCCTCTATCATAGTGATATTTATACTCAACGCTGTTTTAACCTTCTTTATATGGTGAAGACTCAATGATTAAAATAAAAAACGTCAGCAAATATTTTAACACAAAAGCTGCATTAAAGCAAATAAATCTTGAAGTACATGACGGCGAGACGCTGGCGGTGATTGGAGGCTCCGGCTCCGGCAAGTCAACGCTCTTGAGGTTGATGATCGGTCTGATTCAGCCTAGTGAAGGCGAAATATGGATCGGTGATGATGAGATCTCAAAAATGTCGGAAGAAGAACTCACTCACGTCCGTCTGCGTATGGGAATGGTCTTTCAATACTCGGCACTCTTTGACTCAATGACAGTCGGCGACAATGTTGCTTTTGGTCTTGTTGAACATACTGATTATTCAAAGGATAAGATCAATGCAATCGTCAAAGAGAAGTTAAAGCAAGTCGGGCTTGAAGGTGTTGAGAATTTAATGCCGAATGAGTTATCAGGCGGAATGAAGAAACGTGTCTCACTCGCAAGGGCTATTGCCATTGAGCCGGATATAATCTTCTACGACGAACCCTCCAGCGGCCTTGACCCTATCACTACAACCAAGATTGACGAGCTTATCATCTCCACTCAAAAAAATCTCGGCGTGACGAGTATCGTCGTTACTCACGATATGGCAAGTGCCTGCAGGATCGCCGACCGCATTGCCATGGTTTATCAAGGTGAATTGATTGCCTTAGATACAGTTAAGAACTTCAGACAAATTCAAGATCAAAGAGTTCAGGAATTTTTCAAAACGTTAAATTTAGAACAGGTGTGATGAAATGAGGCTGCAAATTGTTGAAAGCAATCACGTCCAATATATAGTTGAAAGTATGAATAAACTTTATGAGCATATGATAAATAATGCTCGAATTGACGCCTTAGAGATGAAAGCCTTCATGGAACCTTACTTCTTGGAGTTCGGTTATCGTGAGGAGTCAAGCAAACTCAAAGGCAAGGCAAAGTCACAGGCAAGTAATATCCTCATTATGCACGATGCCGGTGTTGGTGATTTTATTCTGATGAGTGCCGTCATTCGTGAAATACGTCGAATATATCCCAAGGCTTACATTATGCTGTTGATAAATCGCTTTGCGGCTGATATGGCAGAATGTTGTCCTTACGTCGATGAGATAATTACTTGCAAAGATGAGGTCTTGACTAAAATAAATCAATTCTTTCAATATTACAAGAATATCGCTGATGTTGTGAAACCACTATTGAGACGTAGGATTGATATAGCTTTTAATTTCGGACATTATCCGAGTTCTCAACTTTTGACATACTTCAGCGGAGCAAAAGAACGCGTTGACCTCGGCTTTATGAATCAAGATTTCAGTTTTGACGATCTCTCGACTTATCAAGTTGATTGGCGTGATTTTAAGAAATCACATTACAATGATAGATTCTTGTACATTCTGCATAAGTACGCTAAGGCACAGATTGCCAATAAATCTTTAGAAGTATGGTTAAGTCCAATAGATAGAGCTTTGGCGATTGAGAGCTTAAAAAATGTAGGCAGTAAGAAACTCTATGCGATTGTACCCGGAGGTAATCTAAAACTTTCTCGAAAGCGATGGTCAGTAAATCATTATGCTGAGCTGATGAATATGATACTCGATGAGGAAGAAGCATCATTTGCACTTTTCGGAGGAATTAAGAACGCCAAGTTTAAAA
>CAJODU010000158.1 GCA_905233325.1 uncultured Selenomonadaceae bacterium | reverse complement strand
AAGGTGGAATGACTTCAACGGCGTCAAGGTGCAAAGGGATATGTACAGTGCTTTTCTGATAATGAATGTGAATGAGGATTTAAAGAGCTTCAATATTGAGAAGTGTAACGAGAGATTTGAGAAGTTTTATGAGCTGCATGAAGAGGAAGTTGCGAGATTGAAGGGCAACAAGAATCTGAGCAGCATAGCAATTTAAGTAAAAGTTAAAGGTTCCGACAGTAGCCTAATGCTATCGCTAATTGCTCCAAAGGGAGCATTGGTAGTGAAAGTCCAAGTCGAACAAGGTACCAGTTTCAAGAGCTTTCGAGCACTTGAAGAAGTCCTTTATTAGCTTGGAACCCCAGGGATTTAACCGTGGGAGCTGTCAGTTGATTTTCAGATTTCTAAAAAAAGGTATTGCAAATATGGCAAAATGTGTTAAAATAAATCTGCATATTAACGAAATGTGGAATTAATCTTAAATTGCTAAGGCAATTCCAATTCCGAGTTGGAAGGAGTTATTTAACATGTGGAGCCTATTTGGTGGTCACGACATGGGCATAGACCTGGGAACAGCTAATACTTTGGTACATGTGAAGGGGCGCGGTATAGTCCTTCGTGAGCCATCTGTTGTAGCAATAAAGAGTGACACCGGTGATGTCCTTGCAGTCGGTGAGGAAGCCAAAAAAATGATCGGTCGAACACCTGGGAATGTCGTGGCGATTCGTCCCATGAAAGACGGCGTCATAGCTGACTTTGATGTCACGCAAGCTATGCTGAAGTACTTCATTCGCAAGGCAATGAACTCAAAATCCTTTGCAAGACCGAGAGTTGTTGTCGGCGTTCCCAGTGGAGTGACTGAAGTTGAGAAACGTGCCGTTATTGATGCTGCCCAGCAGGCAGGTGCCCGTGAGGCCTACTTGATTGAAGAGCCGATGGCTGCTGCTATTGGTGCGGGTCTTCCCGTTGAAGAGGCAACCGGCAATATGGTCGTTGACATAGGCGGCGGCACAACTGAGATTGCGGTTATATCACTCGGCGGTATCGTCACCAGCCGCTCAATTCGTATTGGCGGCGATGAGATGGATTCTTCCATCGTTCAGTACATCAAGCGCATGTATAATCTGCTGATAGGTGAGCGTACTGCAGAAGAGATCAAAATCACCATAGGTACAGCGATTGTAACACCTGAGACTGATAGATCTATGGACGTTCGCGGTCGTGACTTGGTGACCGGTTTGCCAAAGACGCTGACTATTCAAGCTCGTGAAATTCGCGAAGCACTCAATGAGCCTATCTACAAGATTGTTGACGCCGTGAAGGGTACTCTGGAAAGAACACCGCCGGAACTCGCCGCAGACATCATGGATCATGGTATAATGATGGCAGGCGGCGGGGCGTTGCTGACTAACCTCGATAAACTCATCAGCAATGAGACAAATATGCCCGTCCTCGTCGCTGATGATGCCTTGAGTTGTGTTGGTGAAGGCACCGGCAGATCTCTTGAGAATATCAATCTTCTCAAGCGTGTGGTTATGACTTCTAAGAAGTTGAGAACATGAAAGACAGTATAAGACGCGAAAGTCGAACCGGCCGAAAGATAGCGGCGTTGATCTTTGTATTCGTGAGTGTTTTTTGTCTGGTATTCTTCTCCGCACGCGGAAGATTTGAGACACCTGTAGCAAATACAGGTCTTGGATTGATTCTTTCACCTTTCCAAAGTGCTGTAAGCTGGGTTGGGGACAAGTTCATATTTGTGAAGACAACTGTTAGTGATATTATGAATGTACATGAGCAGAATAAGCTGTTGATGGCAGAAGTCGAAGATCTCCGAGCCAAAAATCTTGCGGCAAATGAGTTTGAGGCAGAGAATCAAAGGTTGAGAGCACTGCTTGGATATAAAGAGTCTGCCAAACAATTCGATCTTGTTGCAGCACGAGTGATAGGCAGAGAGGCTGCCACTTGGTCAAGTACGATTGTAATCAACCGCGGCAGTGCTGACGGCGTGGCTAATGATATGGCAGTTGTCACAGCTATGGGACTTGTCGGACATATCAGCGAGGCAGGTATCAATTCTTCAAAAGTGCAGTTGATTCTTGATCCTAGAAGTTCAGTCGGCACTTTAGTCCAACGTCCTGAGTCAAGAGTTGCAGGTATCGTTGAAGGCGATATAAATAATCCGACAATGCCGCGAATGGTGAATATTCCCAAAAACTCTGATGTTATAGTCGGTGATGTGATTGTAACTTCGGGTTTTGGCGGTATATATCCAAAAGGTATAGTCGTTGGCAAGATTACGGACATACAGAATGAAGAGAGCGGTCTGCTAAAGTATGGAGTGGTGGAGACAACCGTCAACTTTCAAAAACTTGAAGATGTTGCGGTGATAGTTCAATCCCGTGAGGCACCACCCGCACCGCTCCAACAAACGACAAAATCTAATTGAAATGAAAAAAAGAGCTGTTGCACTTTCGTGGCAGCTCTTTTCTTTTGGACGTTTAGCAATGCTCAAAACTTTTCAGAGTGGATCTTATCGAAGTTCAGTTTAGTTAAATCGTGAGGTTTTGGCGGCTTTTCGAGATTGCCGATTGACAAGATCGCTTGACAGAGGTAATTTTCGGGAATGTTGAGAAGTTCACGGATATAATCTTCACTGCTGCGCCCGTCCTCAGCCTCACGAAGGCGAAGTTGAATCCAGCAGCTACCCAGACCGAGATTAGCCGCCATCAAGTGCATATTCATCATCGAGATCGCGGAATCTTCCACCACCGTGTCAGCCTTGTCGCGATCAGCAATAGTCACGATTGCACAAGAGGCATTATTCAACATCTTGGCAACGGCAACACGGCAATGAGACATTTTTTCCAGAGTGTCACGATCTTTGACGACAATGTATTCACAAGGATATTTTGAATGACCCGAAGGACTGAGCAAGGCGGCAGTTACAATATTTTTGATCTGCTCGTCAGTCACAGATTCACTTGAATACTTGCGAACACTGCGGCGATTAATCATTAAATCTACCAAATTCACAATACCACTTCCCTACGTTGAAATGTGAAGTACTCCGACCTAACGCTACGCGTTTGAGGTCGGAGCTTCCTGCTTCAACGACTGTTGCACCGAGGTTGCGTCTTACATAGTCTCCACAGGCG
>CAJODU010000157.1 GCA_905233325.1 uncultured Selenomonadaceae bacterium | reverse complement strand
GAAGACAAGATTATGGAACTTATGGCAGCTGTCGATGATTACATTCCTACTCCAACCCGTGACACTGACAAGCCTTTCCTTATGCCTGTTGAAGACGTCTTCACCATCACCGGTCGTGGCACCGTTGCTACCGGTCGTGTTGAGCGTGGTGAACTTAAGATTAATGAGCCTGTTGAGATCGTTGGTCTTATGGACGAGCCGAAGAAAACTGTTGCAACCGGTATTGAAATGTTCCGCAAGCTGCTTGACTATGCTCAGGCAGGCGACAACGTTGGTGTTCTCCTTCGTGGTATCGATCGTAAAGAAATTGAGCGCGGTCAGGTTATTGCAAAGCCAGGTTCCATTCATCCGCACACCAAATTCAAGGCTCAGGTTTACGTTCTGACCAAAGATGAAGGTGGTCGTCATACTCCATTCTTTGCAAACTATCGCCCACAGTTCTACTTCCGTACAACTGACGTTACCGGCGTAGTCAGCAACCTCAAAGACAACAGCGGCAATGCTGCAGAGATGTGCATGCCTGGTGATAACATTGAAATGGAAGTCGAGCTCATCACTCCGATTGCTATCGAAAAAGGTCTCCGTTTCGCTATTCGTGAAGGCGGTCACACTGTCGGTGCAGGTCGTGTTATCGATATTGAGCAGGCTTAATCTCTTGAAGAAAAGTCACAGGTAATTAACGGTGGTCAGTGATCATATGAAAAGAATATTGATTACTGACCGCTGATTAATGCTGAAATTTTTAAACGCTGTGACATGGCAGATAGCTCGGCATAGATCGAGGGAACTGTCATGGAGAAATGTTAAGAGCTGAGACTCTTGACTGAGGAGGAAAACCAAATTGCCAAAACAAGCAAGTCAAAAGATCAGGATTCGTCTCAAGGCTTATGATCATAAATCACTTGATCAAAGTGCGGCGAAAATCGTTGAAACGGCAAAAAAGACAGGAGCAATGGTCTCCGGTCCTATTCCTTTGCCAACAGAAAAGAACATTTATACCATTCTTCGTTCACCTCATGTAAATAAAGATTCTCGTGAGCAGTTTGAAATGAGGACTCATAAACGCCTCATTGATATTCTGCAGCCGACAAATAAGACGGTTGATGCTCTTATGCGTCTTGACCTTCCTGCCGGTGTTGACATCGAGATCAAGGTATAACTGGGAGGTGGACACAATGGCAAAATTACTTATGGGAATTAAACTTGGAATGACGCAGCTTTTCGCAGAGGACGGCAAAGTCATTCCTGTGACGGTTGTTGCTTCCGGCAATAACGTAGTTATCAAGAATAAGAATATCGAGAGTGACGGTTATTATGCCGTTCAGCTCGGATTCGGCGAAATCAAAGAAAAAAATGTTACTAAACCAATGCAGGGTCACTTCAAAAAGACCGAAGTAAAGCCCGTTAAGTTCATTCGTGAACTTCGTCTTGCCGGTGAGTCTGAATATAAGATCGGTGATGTTCTCGGCGTTGACATTTTTGAAAACGGCGAAGTCATTGATGTTGTCGGTACTTCAAAAGGTAAGGGCTTTGCAGGCGGTATCAAACGCCACAACTTCGCACGCGGACCTATGGGTCACGGTTCTAAATCTCATCGTGAACCTGGTTCAACAGGTGCAATGCTCTCCGGTCCCGGTGGTCGCGTCCTCAAGGGCAAAAAATTGCCCGGTCGTATGGGCGGAACGCGTACAACAGTGCAACATTTGCGTATAGTGAGAGTTGATGCTGATCGTCAGTTGCTCCTCATCAAGGGTGCAATTCCTGGTCCAAAGAAGGGCTTGGTACTCATTAAAAACACTGTTAAGCCGATTCGTGAGAAACAGGCAGCTACGGAGCGTACGCATAGTGCAGCGAAGAAGACTACTAAGCGTTAAAGTAAAGAGAGGTGAGACAGGAAATGGCGAAAGTAACTGTATACGACATGACAGGCACAGCTAAAGGTGAGCTTGAGCTTAGTGAAGCTGTGTTTGGTGTCGAGATGAATATTGGCTTGGTACATCAAGCAGTAGTAAGACAGCTTGCAAGTCAAAGACTTGGAACACATAAAGTCAAAACAAGAGCAGAAGTACGCGGTGGCGGACGTAAGCCGTGGCGTCAAAAGGGAACAGGTCGTGCAAGGGCAGGTTCAAGGAGAAGTCCTCTCTGGAGATCCGGCGGTATTATCTTCGGACCGACACCACGTTCCTACGCATTCACCATGCCGCGTAAACAGCGTCGTCTTGCACTTAAGTGCGTATTGAGTGACAAAGTTCGCAGTGGTGATCTGATCGTGCTGGAAGAACTTGATTTTGAGGCACCAAAAACCAAGCAAATGGTCAAATTGCTGAGCGATTTCAAAGTTGAGAGCAAGGCACTCTTCATCACTGAAGAACCGAAAGAGAATGTACAAAGATCATCAAACAATCTGCAAGGCGTTAAGGCGTTGGGAGCATTGGGTCTGAATGTTTATGACATACTCAATCACGAAAAGCTGTTCCTGACAAAAAGTGCAGTGACAAAGATTGAGGAGGTGTTTGCATAATGGAAGCAAGAGATATTCTGATTAAGCCGCTGATAACTGAAAAATCTACAGAACTTATGGCGGAAGGCAAATACGTCTTCAAAGTGGCGAAAGCTGCAAACAAGATAGAGATAGCACGTGCCGTGAAGGAAATCTTCAATGTTAAAGTTGAAAAAGTCAACACGGTAAACGTGAAAGGCAAGACAAAGAGAATCGGACGCACCTCCGGCAAAAGGGCTGACTACAAAAAAGCTATCGTAAAGCTGGCAGCCGGTGAGACGATCGAGTTTTTCTCAGCCTAATCTTAACAAATGAACTAAACTAAAATAATTCCAAGAATAGGAGGTATAAAATTGGGAATTAAATCCTTCAAACCCTATACTCCCGGCAGGCGTTTCATGACTGTCTCCACCTTTGAAGAGATCACTACAGATAAACCTGAAAAATCCCTGCTTGCTCCGCTGAAAAAACACGGCGGTCGCAATCAGCAAGGTCGTCTGACTGTTCGCCATCAAGGCGGAGGACACAAACGCCGTTACAGAATCATTGACTTCAAACGCAACAAGGACGGAATCCCCGCAACAGTTGCTACCATTGAATATGATCCTAATCGCAGTGCTCGCATTGCTCTTCTGCATTACATTGA
>CAJODU010000156.1 GCA_905233325.1 uncultured Selenomonadaceae bacterium | reverse complement strand
TTTTTCATCAAAAAATTTCCTCCTACTGATTTTCCAAAAAGTTTATAAAAACTTTAGTAGATTATAGCAGGAAAGAGTATACATTTCAAGTAAAATATATGTTTCTTCTTTTTTTGTCTCCACAAAATAAAAAAGGCACCTGTATTTAACCAGTGCCTGTATTTTTTTGAGAAATTTTATTAAACCGTATAGAAGTTGACCAATTTCGCGTCGAATATCACATCAAGAGCTTTAAACTCTTTGAAAACATCAGCGGGGATATCGTTGTCAATCGTCAAAACCATCAAATTTGTGCCATTGATATCAGTTCTGCCGACCGCCATAGCTGAAATGTTGATTCCATACTTACCCATAAATGTGCCGACTGTTCCGATGACACCGGGGCGGTTGATATGCGGACAGATAAGTATTCTTGCATGAGGATCAACATCAACGCTGAACTTGTCAATCTCAACAATTCGGCCTTCATTGCCGAAGAGTGTACCCTTGACAGAATACTCTTTACCGCCGGCTTGTGCCTTGACGGTGATGAGGTTGGTGAAGTTGTCGACCTCTTTGTCCTTGATTTCAGTGATCTTGATTCCGCGAGATTTGGCAAGCATAGGAGCATTGACGTAGTTGACCTCTTTCTCAAGGATTGGGTTGAGCATACCCTTGATAACGGCGGTTGTGAGCAGACCGGTGTTGACGTTGGTGATCTCACCGTTGTAGGTGACTTCCACCTTCTTGACTGCACCCTCAGCGAGTGAGCAGATTGTACAACCAAGCCGCTCGGCAAGATTGAGATAGGGAGCAATAACCTGCATGACCTGCTGGGAGACGGGAGCCATATTGACGGCGGTTGTGACAGGTTCACCTTTGAGAGCGGCAAGAATACCTTTGGAGACATCAAGCGACACACCGATTTGAGCCTCAACAGTCGAAGCACCGAGGTGAGGCGTCAATACAACATTTTTGAGACCAATGAGCGGGTGATCTTTGGCAATAGGCTCTTCCGTGAAAACATCAATGGCAGCACCGGCGACAATACCCTCCTTGACAGCTTGTGCCAAGTCTTCTTCATTGATGATACCGCCGCGTGCACAGTTGATGAGACGGACGCCGCTCTTCATCTTCTTCATCTCACTCATTGAGATCATGTTCTTAGTCTCAGGCGTCAGCGGCATGTGGACGGTTATAAAGTCGGCATTTTCAATGAGTTCCTCAAGAGCAACGACCTTAATACCAAGATCATTTGCACGCTCTTCGTTGACATAGGGATCATAACCGATAACATTCATATCAAAGGCGAGGGCACGTTTGGCAACACCCATACCTATGCGACCGAGACCGACAACGCCGAGAGTCTTGCCCTTGAGTTCAACGCCTACATATTGCTTGCGATTCCACTCACCGCGCTGCATAGTCTCATTTGCAATGGGAATATTGCGGCTCATTGCCATCATCATAGCAAAGGTATGCTCCGTCGCGGCGATGGTGTTGCCGCCGGGTGAGTTGATAACAATGATACCCTTCGCCGTAGCGGCAGGAATATCAATATTGTCAACGCCGACGCCGGCTCTGCCTATGATTTTGAGTTTTGAAGCCTTTTCAATGACTTCTGCAGTGACTTTTGAGGCTGATCTGACCATCAGTGCGTCATAATTGCCGATTATCTCCAAAAGTTCCTCAGCGGATATTTTGTCTCGGACATCTACTTCAAATTCTTTCCTTAAAAGTTCGATACCCTTTTCAGAAATACCATCTGCTGCCAATATTTTTTGCATTATCATCTCTCCATTTATATATTGTGAAAGCCTTCGCTATTTTAATATGTGTAATAGCCGCCGTTTTGCTCAAGAAGGGTGCAATATTCCTTGACGGCTTGGTTGAAGTCCGTGAAACCGGCATTATAGCCGGCATTGAGCAGTTGAGTTGTGTCTGCCTCGGTGTAGTTTTGATACTTGCCCTTCAAAGTTTCGGGGAAGTCTCTATACTCAATCTTGCCGGTGCCGAGTGCGTTGATGACAGCTTGAGCTGCCTCATTGTATGTGTGAGCTTGACCGGTGCCGCAGTTGTAAATTCCGCTTGGTATATCGCTATCAAATGCCCAAAGATTAACCTTTACCACATCTTTGACGTAGATAAAGTCGCGTCTCTGCTCGCCGTCACTGTAGCCGCCGGTTCCCTTGAAGAGTTTCGCGCTGCCTGTCTGCTTGATCTGATTGTAGAGTTGATAGAATATCGACGCCATCTTGCCCTTGTGATGTTCCTGAGGACCGTAGACGTTGAAGTAACGCAATCCAATGATTTTAGTTTGGGCATTTGTGAGGAATTGACGGACATAACGATCAAAGGCGAGTTTTGAGAAGGCGTAAGGATTGAGGGCATCCTCGCATTTGTCACCTTCAGTGAAGCCACTCTTGCCGCCGCCATAGGTTGAGGCGGAGGAGGCATAGATCAGAGGTATAGCCCTGAAGTCGCAGAACTTCAAAAGTGCCTTAGAAGTCTCGTAATTGTTATTCATCATGTAGTTGACGTCGTACTCCATAGTATCAGAGCAAGCACCTTCATGGAAGATAGCCTCAACATCACCGCCGCAATAAGACTCTAAATCTTTGAAAAACTTCTCTTTGTGAATATAATCGACAAAGTGAAGACCTATGAGGTTTTTATATTTTTCGCTGCTGCCGAGATTGTCAACAATCAAAATATCAGTCCGACCTCGATTATTGAGTTCTTTGACGATATTGCTGCCGATGAATCCGGCACCACCCGTAACAATAATCATATAATACAACCACCTTAAAAAAGTCTTTTCTCATCAGATATCAAGCAAAGTTAAGGATTTATTGCTATTTTATATTATAAGACTGATTTTGTCTATAATTTTTTAATTCAATTCCACGGATTTTTCATAAAAATTTCGGATAAAAATATACATACTTTGAAAAAAATTGCTTTACACAAAAATATTTGGCTAGAGTAGGAAGTAAACGAAGTATCAGGCAAAATCTTTTGTATTGCCTTCTCAATGACAAATTTTTGCTGTGGTTATTTCTGCTTAAAATTTATGAAACGCCCGTGGTGATAATTACAAAAAATCTTGCAATTTAAAAATTTTGTGCTATAATAAAAAAAGTTCCGTGGAGACACGGTAACCTAAAGTTTTTTATATTTAAGGAG
>CAJODU010000155.1:3243-4663 GCA_905233325.1 uncultured Selenomonadaceae bacterium | reverse complement strand
TAATGTAATACCCAAACGCTGGGTGGTTGAGAGAACCTTAGCTTGGTTCAACTTTTCCAGACGTTTGAGTAAAGATTATGAGATAACAACAACTTCATCAGAGACTATGGCTAAAATTTCTCATTTCCATACTCTTTTAAATCGTTTATGAATACACGTTCTAATAGGCAAATCAGGCTAACTATATTTAGCAAGATATTTGCCGTGAGTTCTCTCTCCTTGTTTTTGCAAATATATTTTATCAGAGAGAGCAACTCAGGGCTTATTTTTATAATTTACCAACATGCCCTAAATGCAGGAGATTTTCAATTTTTGAAGAATCAATTCTATTAAATACTCAGCAGAAAGAGGATAAAATCTTGAAAAATTATACACGCTTACTTGCATATATCAGACCATATTTAAAACGGCTGTGCTTTGCTATAGTTTGCATCATCTTTGCCGCAGGTGCAAATCTCTATGTGCCTTGGATCATCAAGGATATGATTGACAAAGTGCTGGTGGATAAGGATTTTGCCCTGCTCAATCTGATCTGTATAGGTATTGTCCTTGTCTTCCTGTTCCGCGGTATCTTCTACTTCGGGCAGTCCTATCTGGTTTCATATATCGGGCAGCGCGTCATTATTGATGTCCGTGAGGTTATGTTCCGAAAGTTTCAGCGTATGCCTATGGCCTACTTCGACAAGCATCAGACCGGCGAGACGATGAGCTATATCACCAACGACGTTGGGGCAATCCAGGAAGCTCTGGTTGACAACCTTATCGAACTCTTTACTGAAAGCTCTATATTGATTGGCTCAATAGTGATGATGTTGTATCTTGACTGGAAGCTGACACTGTTGACTTTGATTGTCGTGCCAATGGTTGGGTATGCTATGAGGATATTCGGAAAGAAGATCAAAGCCAACGGAACTGTAATACAAGAGCGCATTGCAGACATTACCTCACTTTTGCAAGAATCGATCTCCTCAATAAGAGTGGTAAAATCCTTCGTTCGTGAAGATTACGAGATAGACAGGTTTAACAAGCAGAATGAGCTGAACTTTCAAGCGGTGATGAAGAATGTCCAGCTCAACAGCCTGTTGACGCCGACGGTTGAATTTTTGGCTGCCATTGCCGTCACGCTGATTGTCTGGTTCGGCGGCTATGAGGTTATCAACGGTATTATGACGGCAGGTTCACTCGTTGCCTTCTTGACTTATGCTGTCAATCTTGCCAATCCCGTCAAACGCCTCAGCAGGATTTACGGGCGTCTTCAGAAGGCAATGGCGGCAGTTGACAGGGTCTTTGCTGTCCTTGACTTGGACGAGGCAATCACTGACAAGCCCAACGCCAAACCTCTGCCGCAGGTCAAGGGTCATGTGACGGTTGAGAATATCTCTTTCAGCTATGATGGTATCCACGACGCCTTGAGAGATGT
>CAJODU010000155.1:0-3168 GCA_905233325.1 uncultured Selenomonadaceae bacterium | reverse complement strand
TTTTACGATGTCAACAGCGGCTCCATTAAGATTGATGATATGGATATTCGCGACGTTACGATAGACTCACTTCGCGAACAGATCGGAATTGTGCCGCAGGAGACGGTATTATTCAGCACGACGGTTATGGAGAATATCCGCTACGGCCGCCTTGACGCTACTGATGAGGAAGTCCTTGCCGCCTCGATTGCCGCCAACTGTGATGAGTTTATCCGCCAACTGCCTGAAGGCTATCAAACTGCCATAGGTGAGCGTGGTCTCAACCTCAGCGGCGGACAGAGACAGAGGCTCTCTATTGCTCGTGCCATTTTGAAGAATCCACGTATACTCATTCTTGACGAGGCGACTTCTGCCCTTGATACCGAGTCAGAGAAGATTGTTCAGTCCGCCCTTGATGATTTAATGGTCGGCAGGACGAGCTTTGTTATTGCTCACAGACTTTCAACTATCTTCAACGCCGACCACATCTTCGTCATTGATCACGGCCACATCTGCGAGGACGGCACTCATGAGGAGCTGCTGGCTCTGAAGGGCGTTTATGCTAATCTCTACAACATTCAATTCAAAAACGGTTAGAGAATCATTGATACTGATAGACCTGCAAAAAGCCCCCTGCGGCAGCGTTGGAACTGCTTGGGAGGCTTTTTGGTTAGGCTTTATTTTGGACTATTGATTTACTGAATGGTGTGGAGCTGGATAGAACTGGTGCCGCCCTCGCCATACTTGATACCGCTGGTCAGGACAACAAGGTCACCTTGATTGACGATACCGTGTTCCTTGGCACTCTTGGCGGAGAAACGTATCATTTCTTCAGGATTCATCCAAGGCACACCGGGGATAATGAAGACACCCCAGCGAAGGTTGAGATGACGGGCTACCATGTAATTGGGAGCAAAGGCAATAATGTCCGCCTTGGGGCGATACTTAGAGACAACCCTGGTGGTATAGCCGGACTTGGTGGGGGTGATGATTGCCTTGGCGTTGAGTTCGTAGGCAAGCTGGACAGTGGCGTGGGCGATTGCGTCCGTTGCGGAATCAACGTGGTGCAGACCCTTAGTCAAGAAGATCTGCTTGTATTCAAGGGACTCTTCCATTCTCAGAGCAATGCGATTCATTGTAGCAACCGCCTCAACGGGGTACTTGCCACCGGCAGTCTCACCGCTCAGCATTATAGCATCAGCACCGTCAAGGATAGCATTGCCGACATCAGAGACCTCTGCACGGGTCGGGCGGGGATTCTCAGTCATTGACTCAAGCATTTGCGTGGCGACGATTACAGGCTTACCTGCCTTATTGCATTTTTTGATAATCTCTTTCTGAATGATTGGCACGTCCTCGGCGGGTATCTCAACACCGAGATCACCGCGAGCAACCATTATTCCGTCAGAGACGGCAATGATCTCGTCAATATTCTGCACACCGGCAAGGTTTTCTATCTTCGGGATAATCTCCATGTGACCGCCGTGCCTTGCGATGAGATCACGAATCTGCTCAACGTCAGAGGCACGCTGAATGAAGGAGGCGGCAACGAAGTCCATATCATTCTCAATGCCGAAGATTAAATCTTTCTCGTCCTGCTCACTGATTGCGGGAAGTCCAAGCTCAACACCGGGTGCCGCAACACGTTTGCGGGTGGACATCTTGCCGGAATTGAGAACTTCGGTTACAATATCCTGCCCTTTAATCTCCTTGACGAGAATTTCAACCAGACCGTCAGAGAGAAGTAGCTTATCACCTGGTTTGACTTCGGTGTAAAGCTGCTTGTGGCTGACGGGGCAATGAGTCTCATCACCAGGCTCGTCGGATTGAGTGAGGATAAACTGACTGCCGGCGACAAGGTTGACGCTGCCGTCCTTGAACTCACCGAGACGCATTTCAGGCCCTTTTGTATCAAGAATCATCGAAATAACTTGCTTAGTCTTCTTGGCGGCGTCACGAACACGCTTGATTCTCTTGAGGTGTTCTTCGTGATTACCGTGAGAAAAGTTGAATCGAGCACAATTCATACCGTTTTCAATGAGCTTTTCGATAATACCCTCAGCATCGGTTGCCGGTCCTTGGGTGCAGATGATTTTGGTTTTCTTCAACATAGACATATCACGCCCTTTAATATTATTTACAATGATATTCTTTGTCGAAACGATATTTCCTGCAAGTTTTCGGTAAGTATTTCGACAAGCCCTCTTGCTGTGTATAGATTAATCCATATTGTCGTTGAGCATATCGCCGACAGAATCATAGACTTTAGCTGCCGCCTCGTGCATAAATGGAGCAGCAGTCTTTACTGTATAGCCCTTGTATTCCTTAATCATCGGCAAGTCGTTAGAATCATCACCAATAACGAAGAGCGGACAATCCTGCCAGCCCTTAATGTTGAGAAGACGGGATATTCCGTACTTCTTGTCAACGCCGCTCATATTGACATCAAGATAAATTCTGTTGGGATTGCCGCAAAGCATAGGAAATATTTTTGGCAGTTCCTCCTTCATTTTGAGCGATTCTTCAGCCGTCTGAAATTTAATTCCGAATTGAACTATATCATCACGTTTGACTATATCCTCAAAAGAAATGTAAGGCACTAACTCAATCGGTATCTCAGAGTAGGGACGGATAGAAAAAATCTCTCTTTCACAAAAGACAATAATCTGATTGTTGGTGTCACTTACTAGCGGCATTTTGATAAATTCCTTGACTATAGCGGGCGAAATCCTGACACTGTTGAGGATACTGCGCTCTCCGTCAAGGACAACAGCCCCATTGACACAGACGACAAAATCCAGCGTAATGTCGTAGTTTTTCAGCTCAATGTCAAGCATACTGATATTTCTGCCGGTGGCAATTCCGAATTTGTTGCCGGCTTTGCGCCATTTCTGAATAGCCTCAATATTATTTTTCGGAACAATGCCGGATTTAAAATCCCTGAGGGTGCCATCATAATCGGTTATCGCTATTTTCATTTTGTACCAGCCCTTCACAGCAATATTTTTTAAGATTATATCACAAATTCGCTTGTTTCTCAATTAATGTGTTATATCTTGAATATATGTTTTAGAGTTGTTAGTGCAAATAATCCATTAACAATATAAAAAAATTATAGACAAAATTAGTCTCATAATATAAAATATTAATAGCTTTTTAGCCTATATACTTGATATTTGATGAGAAAAG
>CAJODU010000154.1 GCA_905233325.1 uncultured Selenomonadaceae bacterium | reverse complement strand
GAATCATTAGTGGCACTGACGAAGGGATTAATAACCTCATAATTCTTCAACAGCCCCATGATGGCACCGTAGCCGACTGCACTCATAAAATCCTCTTCGGGATTCTTCGCCGTGAAGAGGTTATGGATTTTGCCGTCGGAAGTAATGGCAGCGATCCCAAAGTGAGTATGCTCACCGTTACCGGCAAGTCCGGTCATCGGCTTGGCCTTGAAAGAGACTTCAAGACCGTTGGCGCGGAATATCTCCTTGACGATAGTGCGGACAAAGATTTCATTATCAGCCGCTTGGACAGCCTCAGCGAATCGCCAGTCAATTTCAAGCTGCTCACAGACGTGAGTCATGTGGCCGCTCTCGTTGATCTGTGCCTTGAGACCTCCCACTTCCTTATGCCCCATTTCAACATCAAAGCCATACTTGTCAAGCTCAATGATACACTTCTCAAGAGCGCAGCGAACGGCTCCGTGCGTCCTCTCCCAATATTGCTCCTGCATAACCTGCGAGGCAGACATTTCCTCAATGGCAGCCTCCTCCAACGGCGTCTTGACCCAAAACTCAAGCTCGGTGGCGGAGGTAAAGCTAATATCCGTTACATCACTGCCGCTGATATCCAGCCCCGCAATGTTGGGGTTGTTGTGGAAGAGTTCAAGAAGTTCAGCCTTGACGAAGGCGAGGGTATCGGTTAGGACAGCACGGGCATCGACTCTCTTGCCCTCATGAATGAGGAAGCTGGGTATGCGGAGGGTGCCGACAGGGCGGTTGGTCTCTTCATCGTAGTGCTCAAAGTTATAGTCAACAAACCAGTTGACGGCAGGATCAATGGGCATATCAACTTTTGCATTGTTGAGGGTGGCTATACCCGGCAGGACAACGGAGGAGCCGTCCGTCTGGACTGCGGTGCCGGCGTAGAAGTCATCAATATCCTTGAGGAAGATACGGACGGGGATTTTTTCATCGGTATCATTGCCCGCCATATCAATCCCGACGAGTGAGACGAACTTGATTTCAGGGTGTTCTCTAAGCTGTCTGATGATTTCCTCTTTCGGTGTATTTGCCTTGATTGTATACAGTAAGTCTGCCATATATACACTTCCTTATCTTATATTCTGCGGCGTGCTTGTCGATTCAAGCTGTGCCCTATGTTATCATATTCGTTGGGAGGTTGTCAATGCTGCGAAATTTATGGCAAACGAATAAGCCATAACAAGGCGTTATGGCTCTTATTTTTGCGTTAATGTTTTATTTATTTTCTTTTACTGCAATGGCCTCAATTTCACAGAGCGCACCTGCGGGAAGATCTTTCACCGCAACGCAACTTCTGGCGGGCTTGCTGACGAAATATTTTTCATAGACGGCATTGAACTTATTGAAGTCGGCAATATCCGTCAAGTAGCAGGTGGTCTTGACAACCGCCTTCATATTCATATAGCAAGAGTGGAGGATTGCCTCAATATTCTTGCAGCATTGTTCGGCTTGCCCTTCAATATCAGCTACAACAATTCTGCCGGCGTTGGGCTCAATGGCAATCTGCCCCGACAGGTACATAACACCGTTGACTTCAATCGCCTGGCTGTAGGGTCCGAGAGTAGCCGGTGCTTTGTCCGTGTAAATTCTATTCATTAAGTTGTTAGCTCCTTATAGTGGTTTTCGATTGCTGAAGTTATTTGCCGGACTCAAGAAGACCGTAAGCTCCGTCATTCCTCTTGTAGACGACGCAGATCTCCTCAGTCTCGGCATCGCGGAAGACAAAGAAGTTGTGGTTGAGCAGATTCATCTGCATGATAGCCTCTTGTACGTCCATAGGCTTGACTGAAAATCTCTTAGTCTTGACTACGGGATATTCTTCGCTTTCATCTGACTGATCGGCATTGAACTTGGCTTCCTCAAGGACTTCAGCTTTAAAGCCGCCTCCACGGAAACGCTTGGCCAGCTTGGTCTTCTGCTTGTGGATCTGACGCTCCAACTTCTCAACGACGAGATCAATGGACGTGTACATATCCGTTGTGGACTCCTCGCCTCTCAGGAGGACGCCTGTCGGCACCTCAACCGTAACCTCAACGACGTGCTGACCCTTAGTTACCGTCAGCAGTACATTAATTTCTTGGACATTGTCAAAGTACTTTGTGACCTTACCAACACGTTTTTCAACATACTCACGAAGCGGCGGCGTGATTTCAATATTCTTTCCTCTAATAGTAAATTCAGTCATACAAAGCCCTCCAATCTTTTTTACAGAATAAATATTCTGATATTTTTCTTTTTCTTTAATGGTTTATTCTTCAAATTTTCAAAAAATCCTCTATTTGTTTTCGTCCAAAAGTTCCAAAAGTTCATCATAATCTTTCTTCAGTTGAAAATAATCCTCAGCAATCTTCAGCGCGGCAAGGACAGCAATACGACTTCCCGCAAAACTTCTGGTACTCTGTGAAATGAGTTTCATATTACTGTCAACCATATTGACAATTTTTTTCAAACTCTCTCGGTCGTCGGTTCGCAGACGATAAACCTCGCCGAAGATTTCAACTTCAACACGCTCCGACCCACCGGCTGCATTGCTTCGTTCACTCAAAGTTATCAACCTCCTCTTTGTTTATTCTCCATTTTTTACACCTTCCCTGCTTATCCTCGAAAGTAATTTTTGCAGTTTTTTCTCAGTATCAACTAAAACTCTTGCAGGAAAATTTTTCTCGTTGAAGAATTTTAATATAACTATCAGTCAAAAGCAAATTTTGCAGCCATTTCTCAGTATCAATCAAATCAGTGATTAAGGAGATATTTTTTCGGTGGATATGGAAGAACACGAAACAGCTAACAGTAAGCTGCGAGCATATTTGTCGCCTGTTAATGTTTGGGCGTTGTCGTTCGGCTGTGCGGTCGGCTGGGGTGCCTTCGTCATGCCCGGCACCACCTTTTTACCGATTGCAGGACCTCTCGGCACTGCCCTCGGAATGACCATTGGCGGCCTCATTATGTTGGTGATTGGTTTCAACTATCATTATATGATGAATCGCTATCCCGATGCCGGCGGTACTTATACTTATGCCAAGAGGGCTTTCGGCTATGACCATGGCTTTATGAGTGCCTGGTTCCTCATTCTGGTGTATATTGCTATCACTTGGGCGAATGCTACAGCCCTGCCGCTGATTTTCAGGAATCTACTTGGGGATTTCTTCCAGGTCGGCTTTCACTAGCAGATTGCAGGCTATGATGTTTGGTGCGGTGAG
>CAJODU010000153.1 GCA_905233325.1 uncultured Selenomonadaceae bacterium | reverse complement strand
CTGGGCAGGAGTCAGCCCCTATACATCCGCTTTCGCGTTAGCAGAGACCTGTGTTTTTGGTAAACAGTTCCGTGGGCTCTTTAGCTGCGGCCCGCTCGCGCTAAGCGCGATTGAGCTGCCAAAGAAGTGTTCTGTCTCAACAAAGAAAATTCGTAAACAATTAGGTACAAATTTACTCGTTGAGTCACTCCTTAAGCAAATCTCGCTTACTGCGAGCGGGCAGTCCTTATTCCGAAGTTACGGACGCTTTTTTGCCGAGTTCCTTAACGAAGGTTCTCTCGTAGGTCTGAGTCTACTCGACTCGAGCACCGGTGTTGGTTTGCGGTACGGTAGGCAGAGCCCCAGTTATGACAGCTTTTCTAGCCAGAGCCTGCCCCAGAATCGTCACCCCGAGGGGTAACTTTCACTCATGCCTGATTACTCAGACACTTGGACGGATATATACCAATAATCCGCTCCGGGATGTTCTCCGTGAACTGCATAACGACTTCTACCTGTTCAGGAATATTAACCTGATGTCCATCGCCTACGCTGATACGCCTCGGCTTAGGACCGACTAACCCAGGGACAATTACTGTCGCCCTGGAAACCTTGCTCTTACGACCGAGAGGATTCTCACCTCTCTTAAGGTTACTGATTCCAGCATTCTCACTTGATAACGCTCCACCAGACCTTACGATCTGACTTCACCGCGATATCAACGCTCCTCTACCACTATATACCAAGGATAAAACCTACAATATAAGTCCACTTATCGACTAACCTCAACATGGTGACCCAGGGCTGTAAAAGCCCTGGGATAATGTACTGGGGTCGGCTATGGGATTTGAACCCATGTCCTCTGCATTGGATCGATATTTCGGATATCTATCAAGAAGTACCTAGGATTGATTTCTTGAATCGATTCAATACCCCCCCCCTAGCAAGTTCAATCAATTCTTCCGGTGTTTCACATTGCATAGCCTTCGCTATCAACTCTTTTGAAAGCTCGTTTGTATTAATGTTAGCCATTTTGAATTATCCTTTCTTTTTCGGCAGACTTTCTTTGTTTACACATACACGCACATTCATCGCCGACGGCAACTGGTTTGAGGTCAGTTAGATGGATACTATTTGTCTGAACAAAAATGAACTTCATCACACACAGGACACCAACCGCCTCCTGCAACTTCTTTGAGGTCTTCTGAATTGAGTTCAAAGTCTTCAAGCTCGGCAAGGTAAGCCTCTGCCTCTTCCTGCGTGAGTTCAACGCCTTCTTCTTTTGCCAGCTCAATCAATTCTTCGGGCGTCTCACACTGCATGGCTTTTACAATCAATTCTTTTGAAAGTTCCTTCGTTTTAATGTCAGCCATTTTTAATTTCCTCTCCTTCTTGTTGTAACAACTTACCCAAAGCATCAAGCAGGTCACCTAATTTCGATGTATTAAAACCACCGCCTGCAACTTGTTGCAAGTCTCCTGAATTGAGTTCAACTTCTTCAAGTTTTGCAAGATAAGCCTCTGCTTCTTCTTTAGTGATTTCAACGCCTTCACTCTTCGCAAGCTCAATCAATTCTTCGGGCGTTTCGCACTGCATAGCTTTTGCTATCAACTCTTTTGAAAGTTCGTTTGTATTAATGTTAGCCATTTTCGCCTTCTCCTTTTCAGTTGGCAATTAACACCAATAACCCTTAGGCTTAAAGGCAAAACAGTTGCACTCCCCGCCGGCAACTTCTTTTAAATTACCTGAATCGATTTCAACTTCTTCAAATTCTGAAAGATAAGCCTCTGCCTCTTCTCTTGTAAGTTCAATGCCTTCACTCTTCGCAAGTTCCATAAGTTCCTCCGGCGTCTCACACGCCATCATTTTTGAAATTTGCTCCTTAGTCAGCTTATTTTTGTCAATCTTTGCCATTTTTGTCTTCCTCACTTTCTTTTAATAACCCTACAGCTTTTACAATGTCAAACATTTCTTTTTGACTTCTCGTTGTCATTATAATTTGACGTTCTTCCTCTGTCAACTTTAATAATGGTTCTTTCAATGTCAATGATAACTCTTCTACGTGATTTTTGCTCCACTCTGCACCGACAACGCGAGACGCAACAAAGTCTATAATCTCTTTGTTCTCACCACAATGCTCACGGAAATAACTGCCATTTTGATAAAATGCACGTGCAGCACAACCACCTCGACACATGAAAGCATACGGACAAGTTCGGCAGCTCTCCATAATGTCAACCGTTCGCGTTCTCCATTTAGCCTTGTTGAAATTGAACATAAAGCGTTTTGACTGTACATCAGTAAAACCAACCAGTCCTTCATCTTCCTTACCGACTGCGTCCCAGCAGGTATACACTTTACCAAATGGATCAATTACCAACATACCCTGCTCGGCACCGCAATAATTAGGAACGAATGACGGGTAGTACTTTTTTTGAAGTACACTTCTCAAGTGACTTGCAGGGCTGCTGTACTGACTTTGGACTTTTATAGCCTGAGCAGCATTAAGTCCTTTACTAGTCAACTCATCAATGATGTCTTGCTCTTTGATGTTGTTTTGCGGATTGTTATCGTTGTTGGTCGCCTTAAAGTAGTAATGAAATATACCGCGCTTCGTCTTAACCTTATCGCTTGAAGTTTTTTTGAGCCGTTCTTCTTCGGCGGCTCTTGCCTCTTCCTTTTCGATAAAGCCGCGTGCTTCGAGATCGTCGATTAGATTTTTAATATCGTGCAGGTTTTCGCGTCCGACATTTACTCTGAGAGAAATATCAATACCGTGCCCAAGTGCAAGTTCAACATTTTTCAAGATACGATCATATGTAGGCAGCCCGTCCTTGTGAATACGGCGGCAATCATTAATTTTACCTTTTCCGTCAACTGTCACTTGCAAGCCTTCAACCTTAATCTCGTCTAAGTGGGCAATATATTTATCGAAGTCATAACCATTGGTGATACCGCTGATGGTCATATCCATATCTTTACAGCGTTGAGCAATTTCTTTAACGGTGCTGATGTTCTTTTCCAAAAATGGTTCTCCGCCGTAAAATGTACAATGGCTGACGTTATAACCGCGCGACTTGTAATTCTTTAAAGCCTCAAAGATAGAATCAATCATCTCACTGCTAATTGTACTTTCCAGCCACTCCTTACCGTTTTTGAGGCGGTGTTGTTCGTAGCAGTAAGGACAGCGGAAGTTACAGTCATAAGTCGGCATGATTATAAGACTGATTCCGCTTCGTCCGGGTATGGTTTTGTAAATACGTGCAAGCAGTTTCAAATCAG
>CAJODU010000152.1 GCA_905233325.1 uncultured Selenomonadaceae bacterium | reverse complement strand
TTCGAGAGTACAAATTAAAAGCGCATTTGTACCATTTATCAGCTTCAATGTAATTTTTGGGAACATCTATACCAAAGTAAAAAATCTCAGCAAGATGCCAGGCGGAATTAGCGTCATCAAGATTATTGGCAGCTCTGGTAAAATATTCGATTGCCTTTGAAATATCTCTTTTGACATATTCTCCTAAAAAGTAAATATTAGCGATAACGTCCCATTCTTCAGCTTTGTCTAACCATTTAATAGCTTCGTTAATATTGAGCTTGATTATACGGCTGTAGTTTAGATAAATATGAGCTAGTTTGTGCATAGCTTC
The DNA here is from genome assembly GCA_905233325.1 of uncultured Selenomonadaceae bacterium. Lineage (GTDB taxonomy): Bacteria > Bacillota > Negativicutes > Selenomonadales > Selenomonadaceae > Quinella. The sequence continues at coordinate 2,958 of CAJODU010000152.1, read as the reverse complement.
ACGACTACCAGCCTCAGCAGCTTGACGAAAGTAATAGAATGCTAATTTATAATCTTTAGAATATTGATTCTTCAATCCTAAGTTGTACAATTTTTCAGGGCTTTTTTTCTTCATAATCTCTCCTTTTTGGTGAGTTAATTACTTCACAAATAAATCTTGCCGTTGGTTGATAATCTCCGCCATCATTTTCTTGCCGCGAATATCAGGGTGGATTCCGTCAACACTGAGGCGATCGTCCAGCTTCATATTATACATATCGTAGAAGTAAGGCTCAAGGTCAATGTAATACTGCTGGTTGCGAATGTACTCATTAACCTTATCCAGTTTCAAATGCCAGTTGGGGTCGGTGTCAGTGCGGAAGGCGTTTTTGATATTCACGGGATTGAGCGGCATAAGCGTCAGGAAGATCGGCCTTATACCATTTATTACACACTTCCTGCGGATCTCGTCCAAATCATCAATGATAGAATCAGCACTGATATTAGTTGCTCTGAGTGAGTTGGTGCCGGTCATTACGATTAGATTTTTTGGCTTGAAGTAAAGGACATCGTTGTCAAAGCGTTCAAGAGTAGTGTGAGAAGTGTCGCCGCTGCGAGAGAGATTGACTGTCGGGAAGTCAAGATAAGTCAAATAGGTGTATTCCAGAGCGTAAGGGGAATAGGAGACCGCGCCGCCGCCGTGAGATATGCTGTCACCGAAGACGGCAACATCAACGCCGTCAGGATAGGCGGCAACCGTGAACTTGGAGGAATCAGACCAGGTGCCGATAGGTTTACCCTTAGCATCAAGCGCACGAACACGCCAGTAGTAGTCGCCGGCGAAAGGGCGACCATATTCATCGTAGCAACTCGCCGTATCAAGCGTCGACTGTCTCCAGAGACTGTCAGGTGAAGGCTCGGTGTCGTTCTCAATGGGGGGCTTATGATCCAGCAGCTCTACCTCATACTTCGCCGCTTTAGTATGTAAAGGGATCCAGTCATACACGGGATAGAGAGGCTCTTTGAAGTTGGGCATTTTATCGAAGTCGTTGATCAACGGACAGTTAGGGAGCGGCTTATTGACATCAATATGAATCGGCTCCGCCTTGCAAAATTCACCTATTGGCTCGTGATGAAAACCAAGTGCCCGCACTCTCCAGTATATGGAAATTTGATTCTGATAAGACCTCAGATCAGCCTGCCAGCCATTAGTAAAGACATTCTGCGTACTTTCAAGGTGAAACATCTTTGACAGAGAGATACCGCCCTCTATCTCCGGCGGTGCAGACAACAACTCAACTTCATAGCAAACCGCTTCGGGAACACTGTGCCACACCAAAAAGGGCATGAGACTTGCGGGATTGTCAATGTTGTAGTGATATATCGGCACGGGCTTGGGAGGCTCCGGATAGTTCGGATTTGCAACAACCGCCGGTGATTCATAGACCTTGCCGGTGATACCGTATGCGCTGATTAAATAATACATAGGAATAGCACCGCTCGGCACGGTGTAAGTATTTTCAATCGCCGCCTCTTCCAGGAATGTGTGATATTCAGGTGAGTTGGGGATATTACCGGTAGTTCGCGAGACCGTCTCAACCCTATACTTGCAAGGGTAGAAGAGCGGTTTCCACGTCAACACCAATTTATCACCATCAACCTTGAATGAAGTCTCAAGTCTTTGCTCATTCAGCAGCAATACATCAGTAGCCTCAGCAACATAAATCATTAACACAGTAAAAAAAGCGATAAGCGGTGCAAATATCAATATATTCTTCATTCGTTATTCAATCCTATTGATTATTTTTCTTCCTTGCAAGTTCCTTTATATCATCAAGTGAAAGCTCAATGATTCCCATGATCTCTTCGCTGGAGAACTTGCGCCTGTTAATGAGTTCTTCAGTCATTTTCTTTCGTTCCATATAGATACTTTCACGGCAAATATCATTTAATCGGAGCATATCGTCAATATTCCCGAACACAGCAATCACGACCCTTCTTTTCTTGTTGATATGTTTATTCTTTGAGTGAAAAATTTTTCCTGCCAAATAAGCACAATATAAATAAAAAAACGATTATTCATCGTTTCTAAAAAATATTGTTAATCTTATAACTTTAGTTCTTTGTACGTCGCCGGTGAAAGATTTTTTAAGTGATCAATCACCACTACACAATCTTTTTTGACATTTTTCATCACAAACAACATTTTATCTTCAGGAAGGGCAACACATCCACCGGTATAAGGTTTAAAAGGTCCAAAGCAGTGCATGAAAAGAGCTGCCCCCTTGCCCGGTGTACCTTCTTCGTTGTAGCTGATATTCAAGCAATAAATATAATGCGGATTGTAGTCAATGATATGTTCACTGTTGGCAGTGTCAAGTTTAGGGTAGTCTCTGATATCAACCATTTCGTTATATTTGTAATCGAAGTCGCCGCTCCAGTAAATATTTTCGTCAACCTGTTTGTAAGGAATTTCACAGCCTGGATCAGGTGCAATTCCAAATGCCTTATTAAAGTGGAAAACTCCGACGGGCGTTTTGTTATCGCCTTCCTTGACTTTGCCGAGTCCTTTTTTGCCAATAAAGCCAGGGGTTGTCATAATTTGCTGCCAATTTCCGCTTGAATCTTTCTCATGCATTGAAATCCAAGCAGTCGTATCACCAATTCCGGCTACAACAACCATTTGCGTTGCATTCTTAGCCGCCTCAAGGTCTTTCACCCATTTTGGTGATTCTTCGGCGGATACCGTCCCAAAAATCAACAACATCATCATAAAAATCACCAAAAATATTTTTCTCATGCCATTTTCTCCTAATTACAATTTTTTATTTGTAAATGTGAAATATGTATCAGGATAAGGTTCATCTTTTAAGGTAAAATGCCACCATTCTTCCTCAAGCGGTTTAAAACCGTGTTTAATCATCGCCTCGCGGAGAATCATTCTGTTTTTGTATTGTTTTTTCGTGATTTTTTTGTAGTC
>CAJODU010000151.1 GCA_905233325.1 uncultured Selenomonadaceae bacterium | reverse complement strand
CAAAGAAGAACTCTTTAATCTTCGTTTCCAGCATGCCACCGGTCAGCTTGAAAATCCTATGAGAATCAAAGAAGTCAAAAAATCCATTGCTCGCATTAAGACAATCCAGCGTGAGCAGGAACTTGAAGCGAAAAAGGCTTAATTAATCAATGTGAACTTGTGAGAAAGGTGGTGTAAGAGTGAGCGAAGAGCAGAAACGCAACGAGCGTAAAGTAAGGGCAGGTATCGTCGTCAGCGACAAGATGGATAAGACGATCGTCGTCAAGATTGAGGAACTTGAGCAGCACAAACTCTACAAAAAGTCTGTCAAGAAGACGGTTAAATTCAAGGCTCATGATGAAAACAATGAGGCTCATGTCGGCGATAAGGTTTCCATTATGGAGACTCGCCCGCTCTCCAAAGAAAAACATTGGAGATTGGTCAAAATTCTCGAAAAAGCCAAGTAATCTGATAAAATATTAACACTACTCACAAGAGAGGAGGAAAAAAATTGATTCAACAACAGACAAGATTGACTGTTGGCGACAACACCGGTGCTAAAGAGATCATGTGTATTCGCGTGCTTGGCGGCTCCTATCGTCGTTATGCCAACATTGGCGATATCATTGTTGCTGCGGTTAAATCAGCGGCTCCAGGTGGTCAAGTCAAGAAAGGCGAAGTCGTAAAAGCCGTCGTCGTTCGCAGTCGTAAGGGTCTTCGTCGTCCTGATGGTTCCTATATTCGTTTTGACGAAAATGCAGCCGTCATCATCAAAGATGATAAAACCCCTCGCGGGACTCGTATCTTTGGACCTGTCGCAAGAGAACTCCGCGAAAAAGATTTTATGAAAATTATTTCATTGGCACCTGAAGTTTTGTAAGGAAGGAGATGCCGATTTGTCACTCGTAAAACTGCATGTTAAAAAGGGCGATAACGTCGTCGTCCTCTCCGGCAAGGATAAGGGCAAGCAAGGCAAAATCATTGAGGCAATGCCGAAAAAGGGCAAGGTCGTCGTTGAGGGTATTAACAAGGTCAAGCGTCACACCAAGCCGAGTTTGAAGGCTCCTCAAGGCGGTATTCTTACTAAAGAAGCTCCGCTCAATGTTTGCAAAGTTATGCTCGTCTGCCCTGCTTGCAACAAGCCGACACGTATCGCACACAAGCAAGTCAATGGCAAAAATGCTCGTGCCTGCAAGAAATGCGGCGAAGTAATAGATCAGACTGACTGAAAATCAATAAACAAAGAGAGGAGGCAAAAAATTGAACAGACTTAAAGAAAAGTATCAAAAGGAAGTTGTTCCTGCACTGATTGAAAAATTCTCCTACAAAAATGTCATGCAGGTTCCAAAACTTGAAAAGATCATTATCAATATGGCTGTCGGTGATTCCGTTGGCAATCCTAAAGCACTTGAGGCAGCAATGGGCGATTTGACACTCATTGCAGGTCAGAAACCTATCGTCACCAGGGCGAAAAAATCACTTGCAGCGTGGAAACTCCGTCAAGGAATGGCAATCGGTTGCAAGGTTACTCTTCGCAGCACCCGCATGTATGAATTCCTTGATAAATTCATGAACGTTGCTCTGCCGCGTGTTCGTGACTTCCGTGGAGTCAACAGCAAGTCCTTTGATGGTCGCGGCAATTATGCTATCGGTCTCAAAGAGCAGCTTATCTTTCCGGAGATTGATTACGACAAGATTGATAAAATTCGCGGTATGGACATTACGATTGTCACAACAGCCAATACCGACGAAGAGGCACGTGAGTTCCTCACACTGATGGGAATGCCATTCGCTGTGAACAAGTAAGGGGTGATCACTAAACATGGCAAAAAAGGCTTTGATTGAAAAGTGGAAGAAAGAACCAAAGTTCTCAACCAGACGTTATAATCGCTGCAAGATTTGCGGCAGACCACACGGCTACATCAGAAAGTTTGATATGTGCCGCATCTGCTTCCGTGAGCAGAGTTACGCCGGCGCAATTCCTGGAGTAACTAAAGCAAGCTGGTAACAGCTAAATGAAAGGAGGATATCGGTTTCCATGGCAATGACTGATCCTATCGCAGATATGTTGACACGTATTCGCAATGCTAACTCGGTTAATCACGACAAAGTGAAGATTCCCGGGTCAAAGATTAAGATTGCGATTGCGGAAGTCTTGAAAGAAGAAGGTTTTATTAAGGATTACACCTTCACGGAAGACAATAAGCAGGGCATTGTGACGGTGTTCCTCAAATATGGTCAAGACCGTGAAAAGGTTATCACCGGCATTCAGCGCATCTCAAGACCGGGTTTGAGACAGTATGCAAAGATGAGAGAGCTTCCGCGTGTGCTCGGCGGTCTCGGCATCGCAATTATCTCCACTTCAAAGGGGATTATGAGCGACAAACAGGCCAGGAAAGTCGGACTCGGCGGCGAGGTTATCGCATACGTCTGGTAATGGGTTTCGGGGAGGTTAAAACTTCTCTGAACTGATTTGAGGTGCAAAGATGTCAAGAATTGGAAGGGCACCGATTGAAATTCCAGCCGGCGTAACCGTAAAAGTCGGCGACGATAATCTGGTGCAAGTCAAGGGTCCCAAGGGTGAACTTTCCCGCAAGATCCGTCCGGAAATGAAAATAACCGTTGAAGGTAACGTCCTTACGGTGACGAGACCTTCCGATATAAAAGAACATAGAAGTCTGCATGGTCTTTCACGCACACTTATCAATAATATGGTAGTTGGCGTGACAAGCGGCTTTTCAAAAGAACTTGAGATCAATGGTGTAGGTTATCGTGCAGCCAAGCAAGGTAAAAATCTCAATCTTTCGCTTGGTTTCTCACACCCTGTTATCGTTGAGCCGCCTGCCGGCATTGAATTTGATGTTCCTTCAGCAACTACGATTACTATCAAGGGCATTGATAAGGAACTTGTCGGAGCAATCGCAGCTAAAGTTAGAGGTTATCGTGAGCCTGAGCCTTACAAGGGCAAAGGTATCAAGTACGTCGGTGAGCATATCCGTCGTAAGGAAGGTAAAGCCGGCACAAAAGGTAAGAAGTAGTATACTTGAAACTTTAGCGGCTTGATGACACTTGATGGAAGGAGTGAAAAATCGTTGATTCAGAAGGCTGATAAAAATCAAACTCGTCAGAAGCGTCACATGAGACTTCGCAATAAAGTTCGTGGAACTGCAGAGCGTCCTCGTCTGAATGTCTTCCGCAGTTTGGCGCATATCTATGCACAGATTGTCGACGATGAAAAAGGCATTACACTTGCAGCGGCAAGTTCAATGGATAAAGATTTTAAAGGCAAGGGCGGAAATGTTGCCGCCGCGAAGTTGGTCGGTGCTGCAATAGCCAAAAAAGCGATTGATAAAGGCATTAAAAATGTCGTGTTTGATCGTGGAGGTTACATTTACCATGGTCGCGTGGCGGCACTTGCTGAGGCAGCTCGCGAGGCAGGTCTCGTATTCTAAAATGGAGAGAGGTGAAAATTGTGCCTAGAAATAATGATAGAGATAACAGAGACAGAGATAATAGAAACGAAGTTACCGAAAAACCTGAGTTTGAAGAGAAGGTAGTCTACATCAACCGTGTAGCTAAGGTTGTCAAGGGTGGTCGCAGATTCTCCTTCAGTGCACTTGTCGTTGTCGGCAACGGTGAAGGTAAGGTCGGTGTTGGTCTTGGCAAGGCGGCAGAGGTTCCTGAGGCTATTCGTAAAGGTGTTGACGATGCTAAGAAAAACCTTGTGGAGGTTGCATTGAAAGATCGTTCAATTCCACATGGCACCATTGGCGTATTCGGTGCAGGTCGCGTCATGTTGAGACCGGCCTCAAAAGGTACCGGCGTCATTGCAGGTGGTCCTGCTCGTGCAGTGCTTGAGCTTGCCGGTGTTCATGACATTCTCACAAAATCGCTCGGTTCTTCTAACCCTAACAACATGGTTCGTGCAACTCTTGAGGGTTTGAAACAGTTGAAACGTGCCGAAAATGTCGCGGCACTTCGCGGTAAGAGCGTTAAGGAAATTTTTGGCTGAGGAGGAATAAGACATGGCAAAACTTAAAATTACACTCAAAAAAAGCCTGATCGGTCGTCCTGAAACTCAGCGCAAAACAGTTCGTTCACTCGGACTTCGCAAGATCAACTCGTTTCAGTGTTGCCGGACGATCCGACAATTCGCGGACAGATTCACAAAGTTGAACATCTCGTCGCAGTTGAAGAAGTTGCAGAGTAATTGGAGGTTTATAAGACATGAGTATAAAATTGCATGAATTGAAACCTGCCGAAGGCTCTCGCAAGGATCGCAATCGTGTAGGTCGTGGTATCGGCAGCGGTAACGGAAAGACTTCCGGTCGCGGTCATAAAGGTCAGAAAGCGAGAAGTGGCGGCGGTGTTCGTCCCGGTTTTGAGGGCGGTCAGATGCCTATTTACCGTCGTCTCCCGAAACGCGGTTTCAAGAATATCTGGGCTAAGAAATATGCTGAGGTCAATATTGAGACGCTTGAGAAAAAATTTGAGAGCGGCGAGACCGTTGATCCTGTTGCACTCATTGAACGTGGCGTTTTGAAGAATGTTCTTGACGGCGTGAGGATCCTCGGCAATGGTGAATTGACTAAAAAGTTGACAGTTGTTGCAAATGGTTGCACCAAGTCAGCAGCAGAGAAAATAAAGGCAGCCGGCGGCACAGTGGAGATCATCACGAAAGAGGCTCCTGCCGACGAAAAGTCAGAAGATAAGGCAGATAAAAAAGTCAAAGTCGCCAAAGACAATCCTGAGGTGAGCTAATTGCTGTCGGCACTGTCAAATATCGCAAAGATTCCTGAATTAAGACAGCGCATAATATTCACGTTGATAATGTTTGCCATCTTCAGAATGGGAACACATATACCTGTACCCGGCGTTGATCCAACTGCCATTGAGCAGTTATTTAATAACGGTAGCCTCTTTGGTCTGTTGGATCTTTTCTCCGGCGGTGCTTTTAGTAAATTCTCTATCTTTGCGATGAGTATCACGCCATATATCAATGCAGCGATTATCATGCAGTTGCTCACGGTGGTTATTCCGACACTTGATCAGTGGTCAAAAGAAGGCGCGGAAGGTCACAAAAAGACAACCAGAGTCACAAGACAATTAACCGTTGTTCTCGCTTTTCTGCAGGCTATTGGAATGTCTATAGGTTTAAAGCAAGCCATTCTCAACCCCAGCCCCGTAAATATACTGATCATTGCCATCACATTGACGGCAGGCACAACGCTCTTAATGTGGATCGGTGAGCAGATTACGGCACAGGGTATAGGAAATGGTATTTCGCTTATAATCTTTGCCGGTATCGTTGCGGCACTTCCAAAGAATATTGGAACGATTTATCAGTACATACAAGCCGGAACAATCAACTATTTCAGTGTCTTGTTGTTTGCGGTAATTGCAGTTGCAATGATTGTCTTCGTTGTCTATATTGAGGCAGCTTTCAGACGTATTCCAATTTCCTACGCTAAACGTGTTGTCGGTTCAAGGGCTTATGGCGGACATTCAAGTCATATTCCTCTGAAAGTCAATCAGGCAGGTGTTATACCGATAATCTTTGCATCTTCTGTGTTGATGTTCCCGATAACAATAATACAGTTTGTCGATTTGCCTTGGGCAAAGACAGCAGCCGCTTATCTGGAATGGGGAACGCCATTGCAAACTTCAATCTACGTTGTTCTGATAATATTTTTCACATATTTCTACACTTCAGTTACTGTGAAGATACCTGATATGGCGGACAATCTCAAAAAATATGGCGGATTCATTCCCGGTATCAGACCTGGACAGCCTACAGCAGATTATATAGATTATGTGTTGACGCGAATCACATTGGCAGGTTCAATCTTTTTGGCGTTTATTGCCGTTTTGCCTAACCTGATTGCAGGGGCGACACATATTCAAGGTGTCTACTTTGGAGGCACAGCACTGCTAATTGTTGTCAGTGTTGCACTCCACACAATGAAACAGATTGAAGCAATGGTCGTCATGCGACACTATGAAGGATTTATGAAATAGGAGGATTCAAAATGCAGTTATTATTAATGGGCCCTCCTGGTGCCGGAAAAGGTACGCAGGCGGCTGAACTCGTTAAAAAGTTTAATATCCCGCACATTTCAACGGGTGATATGTTCCGTGCAGCGGTTAAAGAAGGCACCGAGCTTGGTAAAAAAGCCAAGGCAGTCATGGATGCCGGTGGACTTGTTCCAGATGAAATTACTATCGGTATTGTCAAAGAACGCCTTACCAAAGAGGATTGCAAGAAGGGATTTATACTTGACGGTTTTCCTCGTACGGTTGAACAAGCTGACGCACTCACAAAAATTCTCAATGATCTTGGTATGAAGTTGACTCGTGTGTTGAATATCCATGTGCCTTTTGAAGATTTGATTGAGCGTGCAGTCGGACGCAGAATTTGCAAACAATGCGGAGCAACGTATCACATAAAATTCAATCCGACTAAAAAAGCCAATGCCTGTGATGAGTGTGGCGGTGAACTTTATCAGCGTAAAGATGACAATGAAGAAACTATGAAAAATCGCTTGTCAGCTTACGAAAACTCAACCAAGCCGCTCATTGATTATTACAAAAAAGCTGATCTCTACACGGAAATTGATGGCAGACAGCCGATTGATAAAGTCACCGAAGACCTTGTCAGCGTCTTGTCCTCGGTGCACTGACTAAAACTGGAAGAGGAGACAAATATGTCAAAACAAGACGTAATCGAAGTTGAAGGTAAGGTACTTGAGGCACTTCCCAATGCAATGTTTCAAGTACAGTTAGAAAATGGACACACGATTCTTGCACATGTGTCCGGTAAAATCAGAATGAACTTTATCCGCATTCTGCCTGGTGATAAGGTTACGGTTGAACTTACACCTTACGATTTGTCAAGAGGTCGTATTACTTATCGTTTTAAATAAGATTGACATTGAAGGAAAAGTGTGATATACTCACAAAATGTGCAGAGGAGGGCAGAGTATATGAAGGTTAGACCATCAGTCAAAAAGATGTGTGAAAAATGCAAGATAATTAAACGCAAGGGCCGTGTTATGGTCATTTGCGAAAATCCTAAACATAAACAGCGTCAAGGTTAAAGTAAAGGAGGTGCAAAGATTATGGCACGTATTGCCGGTGTAGATTTGCCACGTGAAAAAAGAATTGAATACGCTCTGACGTATATTTATGGAATTGGTCTTAAGACATCTCAAAAGATCCTTGGTATCACAGGTATTAATCCTGACACCAGAACCAAAGACCTCACGGAGGACGATGTTGTAAAACTTCGTGATGCTATCGACCACAATGCCGTTGTTGAGGGTGACCTCCGCCGCGACATTCAGATGGACATCAAGCGACTCGTTGATATCGGGTGCTATCGCGGTCGCCGTCATCGCCTCGGTCTTCCTGTCCGTGGACAAAATACCAA
>CAJODU010000150.1:5459-8121 GCA_905233325.1 uncultured Selenomonadaceae bacterium | reverse complement strand
TCCATCTTGGAAGCACCGTAAAAGATCAGCCCTATACCCACTACTGCCAAAGCTAATAAGGCAATAAGAATTTTTTTCCAAAGTTTCAAATATATGCACACCTTTCAACTATAATAATCCATTGATTAATCATCGGAGTCAACTGCTCTTTTTTGCGAAAAATTTTTAAGTCTATCAGATCGTTGCCAGTACTCTTCTTTTTCCGAAAAGTAAGCCAACTTATCTTCCGATGAAAGTCCCGGAAAAATATCCTCAGAATCGACGATAAATTTTGCACAGGCTGACCGTCCCCAATCTATGCACACTTGACGAAATTCGGGATCGTTATTCATAGTATCACGAAAGGACTGCAAATCTTCAGGATCCTTAAAATTCATTATCATTATGATTTCCTCCATTTGAGTAATGACATATTTGTCCTGCTCCTCTTTCGTCATTTGAACATAAATTTTCATTTCAGACTCTATCTTTTCCGTAAGTACATCTACTCCATAAAAAACCAGCCCTGTACCCACTAATGCCAAAGTAACTAAAGCAAGCAAAGCAATAAGAATTTTTTCTCGAAGTTTCAATATATGCACCCCCTTCAATTATCAAAGAGACTGCGCTCAAAATCATTAGTCATAGCCTCAGCGGACTTTGGGAAGAGTACCCCCATATGCTCATATCCGGCCTTAGTGACAACCCTGCCGCGCGGCGTCCTGACAATGAATCCAAGCTGCAACAGGAAAGGCTCGTAAATATCTTCGATAGTCTCGCGGGTCTCGCTGATAGCTGCGGCAATGGTCTCAAGCCCGACGGGACCGCCGCCGAACTTGTTTATCATAGCATCAAGCATACGCCTGTCCGTGTGGTCAAGCCCGACTTTGTCAACCTCAAGCATTTGGAGAGCAGTGTCGGCAATCTCATCAGTGATGGTTGAGGAGCCCTTCACTTCGGCAAAATCTCTGACACGTTTCAAGAGGCGGTTGGCAATTCTCGGCGTGCCTCGTGAACGCTTGGCAATCTCGGCAGATCCGTTCGGCTCGATGGATATTTTCAAGACACGGGCAGCACGGTTGATGATTTTAATTAAGGCGTCAACAGAATAATATTCAAGCCGACTGATAACACCGAATCTGTCTCGGAGAGGCGGAGAGAGCGATCCTGCCTTAGTAGTGGCACCGATCAAAGTAAAAGGTGCAATATCAAGGCGAATGGAACGAGCACCGGAACCCTTGCCGATTATTATATCAAGCGTGAAATCCTCCATAGCAGAGTACAGAATCTCTTCAACGACGCGAGGGAGACGGTGAATCTCATCAATGAAGAGAACATCACGCGGCTGAAGGTTAGTTAAAAGTGCCGCAAGATCGCCGCTCCTCTCAATGGCAGGGCCGGAAGTCGGGCGAAAGTTGACCCCCAGCTCATTGGCAATGATTGCAGAGAGGGTAGTCTTGCCGAGACCCGGCGGACCATACAGCAGAACGTGATCCAGAGCCTCTTTCCTCGAAATGGCAGCTTTAATAAATATCGAAAGGTTTTCCTTAGCCTTGTCCTGTCCTATATATTCAGCTAACTTGCGAGGCCGCAGACTGTACTGCCAGTCGTCAAGACTCAATTCTTGATTGGTAATTATACGTTCGTCCATCAATTCACCCCTTCGACAATTAAAAATATATATTAAATAGACTTTGATTATATCACTTGAAAAATATCCTTGTCAATCACCGCGAAGGCAATTTGCAGAGTTAAGTGCAGAGTTAAGGAAAAAGCCGCAAAGATTGTCAAACAGTTGCAACTGCAACCGGCTTGTGCTATAATGCAAGCGAGGTGATATAGTGAAACAGAACTTATTGAGAGGATTTTGGCACCTGTTTAAAGGGTATTGGTCGTCGGAGGAAAAGTGGAAGGCACGGGGGCTTTTGGCAGTCGTTATCGCTTTGAACTTCGCCATGGTCTACCTGCTGGTGCAGATTAATGATTGGTACAATGAATTTTACAATGCTTTGCAAAACTACGAGTCGGATTTATTCTGGGGACTCATTGGGAAGTTTTCGCTGATCGCCTTTACTTATATAATGATCGCCGTCTATGCCGTCTATCTGCGGCAAATGCTGCAACTCAAATGGCGTACATGGATGACGAATCAATATCTAAATTCCTGGCTGGGCAAGCAGGTATATTACAGACTGCAGCTCACGGACGGTGCAACGGATAACCCCGATCAGCGTATATCTGAAGATATAAATCAATTCGTTGCACTGACGCTGTCTCTGTTGATAGGTTTTCTGAAACAGATAACAACTCTCGTTGCCTTTGGTGTGGTACTTTGGGAACTCTCAGGAGATTATACGCTTGAGCTTGGCGGTATGGCGATTGTGATTTCCGGCTATATGTTTTGGTTTTCGCTTGCATATTCAAGCATAGGCACATTCCTAGCTCATAAAGTCGGCCGCAAGTTGATAGGCTTGAACTTCGATCAGCAGAAATATGAGGCTGATTTTCGTTTCAATATGATGAGACTGAGGGAGAACGCCGAAAGTATAGCCTTTTATCGCGGTGAGACGGCAGAAATGGAAGGCTTTCAAGATAAATTTGGCCGTGTTATAAAGAATTTTTGGGCGTTGATGAAAAAGACTAAGCAATTAAACTTTTACGTCAACGGCTACGCCCAGCTTGC
>CAJODU010000150.1:0-5450 GCA_905233325.1 uncultured Selenomonadaceae bacterium | reverse complement strand
TGGCAGCACCGAGATATTTCAGCGGAGCAATTCAGCTTGGCGGACTTATGCAGACCATTTCGGCCTTTGGCAGAGTGCAAGATGCCTTGAGCTACTTTGTCGATTCATATGATACGATAGCAAACCTTGCGGCGGTGGTCAATCGACTTGCAGGTTTCACTGAACACATTGAAGAGTCGGCAGAAATCAAGTCCGACATCAAACGTGAGAACACATCGAAGGGTAATCTCACCGTTGAGAACTTGACAATCAAGCTACCCAACGGCAGGACATTAATAAAAGATCTGTCGCTGGAGCTGGAGCAATCTAAGCGGCTGTTAGTGACGGGAGCGTCAGGCTGCGGCAAGTCAACATTGTTGAGGACGTTGGCGGGGATATGGTTTTACTCGGAAGGAAATATAAATCTGCCGCAGGGGGCAAAAGTGCTATTCCTGCCGCAGAGACCCTACCTGCCGCTTGGAACATTGAGGCGGGCGTTGGAATATCCTTCAACGGAGAATCACGACAAGGCTAAACTGTCAGAAGTGCTTGCAACAGTAGGACTTGAGGAACTTGCGGACAAGTTGGAATCAGAGGACGATTGGAGCAGGATACTCTCATTGGGTGAGCAGCAGAGGCTTGCATTTGCAAGGGTGCTGCTGAGTGAGCCGGACTTCCTCTTCTTGGACGAGGCAACCTCAGCACTTGACGAGCCGCGTGAGCAGGAGATGTATCAAATGCTCCGCGAGAAACTTCCTCAACTCACAATAGTCAGCGTCGGCCACCGCTCAACGCTCATCAAAGAGCATGACACTGTACTTGCAATGGACACCATTAAGGGGTGAGTGATTTTGGAAAAGATGAAAATGCAGTCGGCTGACATTCTACGGCAGAATATCGAAAAGCTGGCTGAAATATTCCCCAGCTGTGTGAGTGAGGGCAAGGTTAATTTTGATTCGTTCAGGCAGTTGTTTTCTGATGAAATAATTGAAGGCGATGAGGCCTATAATTTTAATTGGGTCGGCAAGAAGGCAGCACTCGTTGAAGCCCATAAACCTATCAGAAAGACTCTTCGCCCGTGCATTGAGGAGAGTCGCAACTGGGATACAACCGAAAATCTCTACATTGAGGGCGACAACCTCGATGTTTTGAAGTTATTGCAGGAGAGCTACCTCAACAAAATCAAGATGATATACATAGATCCGCCGTACAACACCGGCAATGATTTTATTTATGTTGATGATTATTCAATTACAGAAGAAGAAAATAAAATACAAAGCGGTGCAGTTGACGAAGAAGGTATAAAATTTATTTCAGAATCATTTTATAAAGAGAATAATAAGGCTAATCCTCGCTTTCATTCAGATTGGTGCAGTATGATATATTCACGCTTGCTATTGGCTAGGAATTTGCTTGCTGATGATGGCGTGATTTTTATTTCGATTGATGACAATGAACAAGCAAATTTGAAAAATATTTGTGATGAGGTTTTTGGCGAAAAAAATTTTATACTTCAGATGCCACGCATTACTAAAAAAAGTGGTAAATCTACAGAATTTTTTGCTCGTAATCATGATAATTTAATTATATATTCAAAGACAGATCAATGTAAATTTTTCCCTTTAAAACACAACGATGCTGGATTTAAATATCGTGATGAATATTTTAATGAACGTGGATTTTATAAACTTAACCAGACACTTGATTATGATAGTTTGCAATATAGTACAAGTTTAGATTATCCTATTACTATTGAAGGAATAACCTATTATCCTGGTTCATCATATGAAAATTATCAAAAAAGAAAAGCTGGTATATATAATCGTGCTGATTGGGCTTGGAGATGGTCTAAAGATAAATTTCAATTTGGATACGATAATGGTTTTGTCATTATAAAGAAAAGCAAAAACGGCTCACGTATTTATACAAAAACTTATCAAAATGCTTCAATTGACGGAGATAGAGGGAATTATTTTATAAATTATAAAGAACGTACCACTTCTGTGTCCAGTTTGACTTTTACAGAAAACGAATTTTCAAATGATAATGCTACAAAAATTTTAAATACTATTTGGGATAAAAAATTTTTTGATTATTCAAAACCTTTATCACTTTTAAAATTTTTGATAAATATTTCAACCAACGAAAATGATATTGTAATGACTACCGCCCACGCCGTTATGCAACTCAACGCCGAGGACGGCGGCAACCGAAAATTTATCATGGTACAAATTCCCGAATCTACCGACGAAAAATCAGAGGCCTTCAAAGCGGGCTACAAAAATATTTGCGAAATCGGTAAGGAAAGAATCCGCCGCGCAGGTGACAAAATCAAAGCCGACAATCCCCTCACCACCACCGACCTCGATATAGGTTTCCGTGTCCTCAAAGTCGACTCAACCAACATGCAAGACGTTTACTACAGTGCTGATGAATATTCCCAAGATATGCTCGCCGACCTTGAATCAAACATCAAAGCCGACCGCACTGCCCTTGATTTACTCTTCGGCTGTATTCTTGACTGGGGCTTGCCGCTCTCCCTGCCCTATACCTCAGAAGTTGTTGACGGCTGCACCATTCACAACTACAATGAAGGAGACTTGATTGCCTGTTTCGACGAAAATATCCCCAAGTCAGTGATGGAAGTGATTGCCAAGAAAAAGCCTCTCCGTGCAGTTTTCAGAGACAACAGCTTTGCTGCTGATGAGGATAGAATCAATGTTGAGGAGATTTTCAAACTTTACGCACCTGATACAAGAGTTAAAGTTATTTAAAAAATTTTTTCTTGAAAACTTTTTCAAAATATGCTAATATTAAAACACTTTAGAGAAATTATAGGCATGTTGGTCAACAAGATAAAAAGCTCTTAAATCGGATAGGGGAATCCGGTTCAAGAGCTTCTTGTGCGTTTTATAGTGTAACGCTAACTATGTGCTCATTACCTTCTATTGAAAGATTTGCTCGAGCCACTTGCAGAGAAAGTAAGCAACAGTGCTTGCTCCTACTGCTTCGAGAAAATTTTTTATATTAGGCATGTTGGTCACCTCCTCCTGTTACCAGGATTTGGGGAAGGTAACGAAAACATTTTACATCAAAAACTTAAAAATAACAAGCCGACTTTATCGACGGAGGTGTGAATGATTAAATGTTTGAAATGCGGTGTTGATGCTGTAAAAAGTATCACAAATGATGTATTTGATTAAAAATACAGCTTAGAGCTAGTGAGGAGGTTTTTTATAATGAAAAAAGTAGAAGTTATCAAAAAAGGTGATAAACAGATGATAGTTTTGCCAAAAGATTTCAATCTGCCTGATGAAGATATTTTTATAGGTCGTAAGGGCAATACCATGACTTTAATGACCAAAGAAGAAGCATGGAAAATTTTAGATAGGGCTATCAATGGCTTTACAGAGGATTGCTTTCCAAACGGTCGTGAGCCTCAGTCATTGAAGTAGAGGTGTACTTTGTGAAATATATGCTAGATACCAATATTTGCATTTCAAATAATGTGAGAGAATTTGAGCACGTACCAGGACTGATAATTGAGAACTGGAGCGAATGATATGAAACTGCAATTTAAAAATCAAAAATTTCAAGCAGACGCCGCAAAGTCAGTGGTTGACGTCTTCGCCGGACAACCTAATATTACGAACAGCATATATTCGATTGACACGGGAATCAATCATTCCAAACAGACAACCTTCCTTGCCGAATCAATCGGGCAGAAAAATGCTCCCATTCAAAATGGCTTGAAAGATGAAATATTAAAGAATCTGCAAAAAATTCAGTGCAAAAATCAAATCGAGCCTTCAAAAAAATTAGAAGGTCATTATAATCTGACGATAGAAATGGAGACCGGCGTCGGCAAAACTTACACCTATATCAAAACTATGTACGAACTCAACAAGCACTACGGCTGGAGTAAATTTATCGTCGTTGTGCCGAGTATTGCCATTCGCGAGGGCGTCTACAAAACTTTTCAAGTCACTGAGGATCATTTTGCTGAAGAGTATGGCAAAAAGATCAAATTTTTTATTTACAATTCCAAGCAGCTCACAAATATTGAGCATTTTGCCTCTGATAGTTCCCTCAATGTTATGATTATTAATGTTCAGGCTTTCAATGCCAAAGATGTGCGAAAAATCAGTATGCAGCTTGATGAATTTCGGAGCCGCCGCCCTATAGATGTTATTGCAGCAACCAATCCCATTTTGATAATCGACGAGCCGCAAGTCGTCGAGGGCAAAACCGCCAAGGAAAATTTAAAACTTTTCAAGCCGCTGATTACACTTCGATATTCTGCAACTCACCGCGCAGACAGTATTTACAATATGGTTTATCGTCTCGACGCACTTGAGGCCTACAATAAGCACCTGGTCAAGAAAATTGCCGTCAAGGGTATAACCGAAAGCGGCACCACTGCGACGGAGGGTTTTGTATATCTGGAGCGAATCAATCTTTCAAATTCTGTGCCTACTGCTACAATTCAATTTGACTGCAAGGGCAAAAATGAGATTTACAAGGTGACGCGAACTGTCAAAGAGGGCTTTAATATATATGAAAAATCCGGCGAGCTTGAGGAGTATAAAAATAATTTTGTCGTCAAGTTCATTGATGGGCGTGGCGTTGGTTCAATAGAATTTTTAAATGGACTCAAAGTCTATGCAGGAGATATAATCGGCAAAGTCAATGAGGAACAACTGCGTAGGATTCAAATTCGCGAGACAATCAAGTCACATATTGAGCGTGAGGAACAGCTTTTCAAGCAGGGTATCAAGGTTTTATCTCTCTTCTTTATTGATGAGGTGGCACATTACAAGCAATATGATTCGGCAGGTCAGCCTGTCAATGGTGATTTTGCCAAGTGGTTTGAGGAAGAATATAAAACTGCCATAGAAGAGTATCAGGCAACTAGCACCAACGAAGACTATTTAAAATATCTGCAAGCCATTCCTGTCGAGAAAACTCACGCCGGTTATTTTTCGATTGACAACAAGGGCAGAATGATTAACAGCAAAGTATCAGCACGGGAAAAAATTTCAGATGATATTAGTGCCTATGATCTGATTATGAAAAATAAAGAACTGCTGCTGGATCAAAATCCTCAAAGGTCGCCTGTCAGATTTATCTTTTCACATTCGGCACTGCGTGAGGGGTGGGATAATCCGAATGTATTTCAGATCTGCACTCTCAAGCATAGCAGCAGCGATGTCCGAAAGCGGCAGGAAGTTGGGCGCGGACTTCGACTATGTGTAAATCAGCAGGGCGAACGCATGGACGAGAATATTTTGGCGGGCGACGTTCACAAGGTCAACGTATTGACGGTTATTGCAAGCGAAAGTTACGACAAATTTGCAAGACAGCTTCAAAATGAGCTTGCCGAAAGTATAGCAGACAGACCAATAGCAATTACTAAAGATTTGTTCATCGACAAAATTATAAAATCAATCAACGGTAAAGAATTAAAAATA
>CAJODU010000149.1 GCA_905233325.1 uncultured Selenomonadaceae bacterium | reverse complement strand
GCAAGGGCAATGAGCTGATGCCCCAGGCAAATACCAAAGATCGGCTTTTTGCCAATGAGCTTTTTGATCTCGTCCACAACTTCCGACACATCTTTAGGGTCTCCGGGACCGTTTGAGAGAAAGACCCCGTCGGGGTGCATATCCAAAATATCTTCAGCAGGGGTGTAGGCAGGGACAACGGTGATCTTACAGCCAAGCCTCTGCAGAGAATCAAGTATATTCATCTTGACGCCAAAGTCAACCGCCACAACAAAGGGGGCATCTTTCGCCTCAGAGCCTATGGTATATGCGTCGGTCGTCGTAACCTCAGCAACCACATCACGCTTGATCGGCAGATTCATCATCTCGTCAATGGTTGACTGTGAAGTGTACTCGGAGACAATGACGCCCTTCATCGTCCCTGCGCTCCTGATTTTTTTGGTGACGGCGCGGGTATCGACATCAAAGAGGCAGGGTATGCGCTCCATTGAGAGATAGTCAATCAGCGACTTTTCCATAGAGCTTGAGCTGCCGTTGTCGCAGAGTTCACCAATCACAAGCCCGCTGACAAAGGACTTGTAGGACTGATTGAATATCTTAGCAGTGCCGTAGTTGCCAATCAGCGGATAGGTGAGAGTCACAATCTGCCGGCAGTAGGAGGGATCTGTCAAAATCTCCTGATAGCCTGTCATGCCGGTATTGAAGACGACTTCACCCGTTGCCGTCTGGTTGGAGCCGCCAAATATCTGTCCTCTGAATATTGTTCCGTCTTCAAGAATGAGTTTGCCTTTCAAAGTCCTGCCTCCTATACTTTACCTTTGCTTGCTGGCGAGATCGTCGCGGCTGGGTGCAGAATCATCAACAGCCTCAACGCTTTCGTCAATGTTGAATACCTCGTTAGCCCCCGCCTCGTAGCCGTCACTGACTACTTCACCGGCAGAGTTGCCCTCCGTCTCGGAATAGTTGATCTTGTTGCCGGAAGCATCAATACCGTCTGCAGTAGAGGCGTCCTTTTGATTTTCCGATTCTTTCTTATCTTTTGAGTTTTCGTCCTTTGAGTCGGATTTCTCCTCTTCCTTCTTTTCGTATGGAGAGCCCACTATACCGCGGGAGATCGTCAAATCGACGGTCTGTCCCCTGCTGATCTTTGCACCGGTGGAGGGATCGTGCGACAGTACAGTCCCGGGTTCCTCGCTTGCATACTTTTCGTATACGGAACCAAGCACCAGCCCCGCCTTCTGAAGGCGTTCTATCGCTGCGGACTTACTCAATCCCACCAAATCAGGCATATCAAGGTCTTCGCCGCCTTTACTGACATAGATAGTCACAAGCCTATCCATTTTGACTGATCTGCCGGCTATCGGATCCTGCGACACCACCTGCCCCGGCGGCACTGAGGCATCATAAGTCTCAGCCACGTTGACGCGGAGCTTGCCATCTTCCAATATCTGCCTTGCAAGTGCCAACTGCTTGCCCACAACGTCAGGTACAGGCACTTCCTCCTGATTGCCGAAACTGCCGAAGGACATCACCAAGCCTATACCGAAGCCTATCAACAGCACCGCCACAAGTCCCGCCATAAACAGCTTTGACTTGAAGAAGGACGTTTTCTCCGTTGGGACATCAGCCTCTTGTATCTGCGGTTGTGCCACCCTCGTGCTCTTGCGGCGTGCGGGGACGGTTGCCTCTATCCTCTGCAACACCTGCGTCGCATCGGGATCAACCTCCTTGCTCACCCCCAAGCTCTTCTCCACGTTCGCCAGTTCCTGGACAAGTTCAAAGCTGGACGGCCTCACGTCGGGATTTTTGTTCATCGCACGCAAAACAATAGCCTCAAGTATCGGCGAAATCTGCGGACGCCAGACACTCAAGGGGGTTGGTTCTTCCTCGACGTGTTTCATAGCTATACTGACGGGATTATCGGCATTGAAGGGCAGGTGATTCGTCAACATCTCGTACATCACCACGCCCAGTGAGTAGACGTCAGATTTTGGCGTAATTCCCGTGCCTCTGGCCTGTTCAGGTGAGAAGTAATGCACGCTGCCGACGACGCTGCCGCTGTAAGTCATAGTTGATTCAGTGACAGCGCGGGCAATCCCAAAATCAGCAATCTTGGCACGCCCGTCGGAAGTCATCAATATATTGTGAGGCTTAACGTCACAATGCACGATATTGTTGGCGTGTGCGTGAGCAAGCCCGTCTGCAATATCCTTAGCAATATGGACGGCGGTGGGAATATCAAGCGGAGCCTCATTCTGAATCTTGGTCTTGAGGGTAGCCCCGGGGACATATTCCATAACGATATAATGCTCAGTGCCGTCAATGCCCACATCATAGATGTTGACAATGTTGGGGTGAGACATACAGGCGGCCGCCTTGGCCTCGCGGTGAAATTTTTCTATGAACTCGGTATCATTCTTGTAGGCGGCGTGCAGTATCTTGATTGCTACAGTACGATCCAGCAGGTTGTCCTGTGCCTTGTAGACTTCCGCCATACCGCCGTTGCCAATGCGTTCTTCTATCAAATATCTGCCGCCAAGAGTACGCTGAACCATTGAATCCACTCCTTGACTACAGTTTAGCACATAGCGAAGATGATTGCAAGCATTTGTTGAGGTTGCATATCTATTGAGCAGTAGTTTATCACTGATTTACACATTTGTCGTTGTTCTGCACCTTTGTCACTGATCTACACGTTTAATATCGGCACCGAGGCTGATCAGCTTGCCGACAAGGTTATCATAGCCGCGATCTATGTGGTGAATGTAGCCGATCTGCGTTTCACCTTCGGCAATGAGACCGGCAAGGACTATCGCGGCACCTGCACGGAGATCAGTGGCCTTGACCTGGCAGCCGGTGAGGCCGTTTGTGCCGTAGACTATGGAAGTGCGGCCGTCAATCTTGATCTTTGCTCCCATTCTCCTGAGTTCGTCGACGTGCATAAACCTGTTTTCGAAAACCGTCTCCGTCACGACGCTGGTGCCTTCAGAGATGCTGAGCATAGCCATAAATTGCGCCTGCATATCCGTCGGAAAACCGGGGTAGGGGAGGGTCTTAATGTCCACTGCCTTGGGTCTGTGGTCGCAGGTGACGCGAATCCCCTCAACGTCCTCAATAACCGTCACACCGGCCTCTTTGAGCTTGGCAATGACAGGCTTGATGTGCTCGCTGATGGCGTTCTCGACGTATATGTCACCTTGCGTCATTGCAGCGGCAATCATATAAGTCCCCGCCTCAATCCTGTCGGGAATGATTGTATAGTCGTGAGCTACCAGCTTTTTGGCACCTTCCACCTTGATAACATTGGTTCCTGCACCGCGAATCTTGGCACCCATGATGTT
>CAJODU010000148.1 GCA_905233325.1 uncultured Selenomonadaceae bacterium | reverse complement strand
ACATCAAAAGCTGTAGCTACAATATCTGCTTTTTTGATTTTTTCATATGAGTGAACTAATCTTTCTCTGGAATCATTATTCATTATCTTTTTCATTTTCATCACCAAATATTTTATACCTATTTTTAAGAAATTTGTCAACTGTCATTATTTCAGGATATTGCTATAACGTGAATAAAAGCGCTACGGTCTTTGTCAAATATCAGTCGGCCGGCATTGTTATCGAAAAATTTATCAATCTGACTGTATGGTGTGATTCTAAGCTAGTCTTCAATTCAGAAGAAGACCAACTCGACACTATGCCACTGGTTCCAAAACGCAATCACATCTATCGTTTTCACGGGATTGGCGAAAGTTTGATTGTGCTAGGCTCCGAAATCCAAGCTGTGTTTTGGAAAGACCATTAACGTTTCAAAAGATAATTTTCTTTAGGCACAGGTGGACTATAAGAGGTTTTAATCTTGACGTGACCTAATTCGCTGTACTCTGTTATCGCTTTCTTGACGCCTTCTTTTACGTTGCCGAAAGTAAGATACGGCCCACTGCTAACTACCACTTCAACTTCAGGCTTATCGGAGTACGCTCTGAGTTCCTCTTGCCGGTCTCTCATCGCATTTAGGAGGCCGGCTATTTCTTCTGGTTCGCCCTTGATTGAAATTTCCACAGTCTTACGCCTCCAATGCAAAGCCTTCATTACCGATAGTGTACTTGACGCCCAGAGCGTTGCAGATCGCCTCTGCGTTCTTGACGGGCGGTTCACTCTTTGATTTTTCGTAGTTCGCGAGTTGTCCTCTGGATATGCCGGTTAATGTCGACAGGCGATTAATGCTTACACCGGCAACTTCGCGCT
This sequence comes from uncultured Selenomonadaceae bacterium, assembly GCA_905233325.1. Classification (GTDB taxonomy): domain Bacteria; phylum Bacillota; class Negativicutes; order Selenomonadales; family Selenomonadaceae; genus Quinella. The sequence continues at coordinate 2,492 of CAJODU010000148.1, read as the reverse complement.
TTTGTTTTTGAAATTCTCCAAACCTCATATACTATCTATCTCCTGTCAATAAATTTACATTGTCAATATATTGACTATAAAGAAAACTTTTGATAAAATATATACAAAAAGTTTGCTTGCACACACTTTATTCTCATTCTACGATACTATTATAAACCTGCCCTGGTGTTGTGTCAAGACATTTTTGAAATTTTGAAAGGGGTGTTGAAGATGAATAGATTGCGGGATTTGAGAAAATCGCGAGGTATGACACTTGAAGAGTTAGGCAAAATGATAAACATTCAAAAATCAACTGTTGCCAAATACGAAAAAGGTACAGTAGAGATGAGTACATCGATATTGGAGAAACTATCAAATGTTTTCAACGTCTCAATCGATTACATCGTCAACAATCCGAACGCCAATCTTCTTCCACCGCCGCCTCCGAATGAAAAAGATTTTGAACTGGTCGCAATATCAAAAAATCTTGACAGCGAGAACTACAAGGTGGCGGTCAAGGTTTTAAGATTACTCGCTGAAAATACCGAACGCAACAAGCAGCAGCACTTTTCGGACGATGAAGTAAGCCTAATCAACGACTACCGTGCTTTAGATGAAGGCAGAAAGCAGAGAGCTAGAGGTGTAGTAGAGGGTCTGAGGCTTGCAGTTGATAATTCACGACAAGCCCACCTACCGCTTGGCAGCAATGACCACGTTGAAGTTGGCACTATCGCGGCTCCGACGAACATCACCGCCACTCAAAACGTCGGAGTGCCGAAGTAAGCGGCTGTGCTATAATGGTGTCATAACAACGTGCAAAGGAGCGATATTCGTGAAGTTGAAAATAAGCAACGATTTCTTTCGTGGTATGAGTGCATTTTTCAACCCTAAGCAGACGCACCGCAGGATTATTCGACAGACGGACTATGAGGCACTCGCCTCAGACTGGATAGCAGTAGGCAACGACATCAGAAGTGCTATGGTGAGATATGAGAGAGAAACGGAAAACTCTGGCGGACAAAATTTACCTCTCCGTTCTCACTGAAAAATCAGTCCAAAAAAATCAAAGCCGCTTGCTAGCATGCTCTTCTCTACTCTGTTGTACTCTCCTCTCCTCTTCTCTGTAGGGGGCAATTCGCGGCGTAACTAAAGGCTAAAATGGCTCCAAAAGGTACGTTTTCGGTAGCATATACGGTACGTTTTCAGTATCATATATAGTACGTTTTAGGTATCATATAAGGTACGTTTAAGGTTTGAAATTTAGACTATTTCAGAATATTTTCATTGAGTTGAGGGGGTGCAAAGTGCCGGCATATCGTGATGAAAAAACCAAGACGTGGTATGTGAAATTCAGATACACCGACTGGCAGGGCAAAAGTAAACAAACCACCAAGCGGGGATTCAAGACAAAAAAAGAGGCCTTGAACTACGAACACGAGTACAAGGCAACCTCAGAAGAAAAGTCTGATATAACTGTCGCCACGCTTGCCGAAAAATACCTTGAAGACAGGCGTCTCTATGTCAAGGCAAGCAGTTATGCGGCTCTTGAGCAGACAATCAGAGTACATATCCTGCCCTATCTTGGAGAGATTAAACTAACTGAACTGACACCAGCAACAATGAGGCAGTGGCAAAACGAACTGAAAAAGCAAGGATTTTCAGCAACGACTTTAATTGACTACCATCGTCGTTGTTCCACTTTGCTGAATTTCGCCGTCAAATACTATGGCTTGACAGCTAATCCTCTTCGGACAGTCGGGAGCATAGGGCAAATGGAGAGCCGCGTTGATTTTTGGGAGCTGTCGGAGTTCCAGCACTTTATGACCTTTGTCAAAAATCCTAGGCACAAGGTCTGTTTTCTGTTGCTATTCTACAGTGGAATGAGAGTAGGCGAACTTCTTGCCCTCAATGCAGGAGATTTTGACTTTGTGAAGAATCAAATCAGCATAACGAAAAGCAAAATGCACGTCAACGGAGATATAACTGCACCGAAAACCAAATACAGCGTGAGGGCGGTGGATATGCCACCTGCGATAATGCAAGAAGCCAAGGATTATATTAATAGACTTGACGAAGTAACAGAGCCACTCTTTGTTCTCACATTTAGCGCATTAACTAAAGCCCTCAAAAATTATGCAACGAAGGCAGGGCTAAAACCAATTCGCATACACGACCTCCGCCACTCACACGCAAGTCTGCTGATACATAGCGGTTTTCCGATAACCTTAATAAGCAAGCGGTTAGGGCATAAGTCGCCGGACATAACCTTGAAGGTCTATTCACATATGTATAAGGAGAGCGGTGCGGAAGTGGCGCAATTCTTGCAAAATACCCTTGTTAGTCAAAGTGTGGTCAACAGTGATTAGAAAAGCAAAAATGCTTTGATATTATAAGATAAAGAGAAAAAATTCAACATACAATCAAGACATTGAGAAAGTCTTGGAGGTGTTCCTGTGCAATACTTCAATATAATATTTTCGATTATGATGATAATATTCGGCGGGATAGGTGCG
>CAJODU010000147.1 GCA_905233325.1 uncultured Selenomonadaceae bacterium | reverse complement strand
GTCAGCTTAACTCTGCGTTGGAAATTATTCGTCCGCTCTGTGATGTGCCGGTGATTGGTCTTGCCAAGCAGTTTGAGCTGGTTTTTGTTGAAGGCTCAAGTATTCCTGTTGAGTTGCCTATGGACTCTCCGGCACTTAAACTTTTGCAGAGAATACGAGACGAGGCTCATCGTTTCGCTATAACATATCACCGCACTCTTAGGCGTAAGCGCAATTTACAATCAATATTAAACTCTATAGAACAGATCGGAAATAAACGTCGCAACGATCTTCTGGCACATTTCAAATCAATCGAAAATATAAAAAAAGCCGGCATTAAAGATTTAATGGCTGTTCCGTCAATGAATCAAACTGCCGCCGAAAATGTTTATAATTTTTTCCAAACCATGGATTAATTTTTTTCTATGATGAAAAATTTTATGCAATATTGCAGGTTAATTTTTCTGAAGTTCACGCGGAAAATTGTACAAATCTTATTGACAAAGGAAAATATACAACGTATAATAATTTCAAATAGAAATTTAGTATTTTTTAAATAAATTTTTTAAATGGATTTTATGGAAGGGTAGGGATTATTATGGCAATTTCAGGTATAGGTGGTGCTGTATCAGCTGCAACGTTTCGCCAGATAAATGTTGAGACCAGCCAAACCGGCAGACAAGCAACCTCCGCAGGTATGGAAGTGGTAAAGGAACCCTCTACTGTTTCAAATTTTGGAAATGAGACTAATGTTGGCATCAGTCAATTCAGCCGGAATAGTGAAGAAATAGCAGAATATGGTGTTGAAAGCCTCACAAGTATAATGGAACAAGATGATGATTATCAGGCTCCTGTAGATGGTTCTTCCTCCGCTTTCAGTCCGAGTGGATTCCAAGAGGCTACGGATCGTTCTTTTGATCAAGCCGCTCAGCGTGCCGCAAGTTCTTACAGCTACTTCAATCAGTAAATTTTTTTCACGTGAAATTGAAACTGCTTTGTGAAATAGAAATTTGCTCACTATAGTAGCACTTAAAAAACAAATAAGCCGATACAGTTATTTTTGTATCGGCTAAATTTTTATCATACAATAAAAGGAATTTATAATGAACGATAAATTATTTAAAGTAAAGGCACCCTTTGAGCCTATGGGTGATCAGCCGAAAGCCATACACGATCTTGCCGCCGGAATTGAAAACGGTATGGAATCTCAAGTACTGCTTGGCGTCACAGGTACAGGCAAAACTTACACAATCGCCAAAGTCATTGAGCGAGTCCAGAAACCAACTTTGGTGATTGCCCACAATAAGACATTAGCCGCCCAGCTTGCCAGCGAGTTTAAAGCCTTCTTTCCCAATAACTACGTCGGTTACTTCGTCAGCTACTACGATTACTATCAACCTGAGGCCTATCTTCCCGCAACGGACACTTATATTGAGAAGGACGCCTCAATAAATGATGAAATTGATCAGCTCCGCCACTCTGCTACTTGTTCGCTCTTTGAGAGGCGTGATGTCATTATCGTTGCCTCTGTGAGCTGTATTTACGGCCTTGGCAGTCCCGAAAGTTACTCCAAACTTGTCTTACACCTTCACAAAGGACAGGAGATTGACCGCGAGACGATTTTGGAAAAGCTGGTATCCATTCGCTATGAACGCAACGACGTTATTATTGAGCGCGGCAAGTTCAGAGTCAGAGGAGACACTGTTGAGATATTCCCTGCCGGTTACAATGCCCACGCTTTGAAGGTTGAATTGTTCGGTGATGAAGTCGATAGGATCACTGAATTTGATGTGTTGACGGGGGAGATTGTCGGCGAACGCAAAGAGGCTATTATCTTTCCGGCGTCTCACTATGTCACTGATGCGGAAGATATGAAGATCGCTGAAAAGACCATTCGTGCGGAATTGAAAGAGCAGGTAGATCTCTTCAATGCTCAAGGCAAACTGCTTGAGGCACAGAGAATTGAGCAGCGTACTAACTTTGATCTTGAAATGATTGCAGAGATGGGGTACTGCTCCGGAATTGAGAACTACTCCAGGCACTTGACTCAACGCTTGCCCGGTCAGCCACCTTACACTTTGATTGATTATTTCCCAAAGGATTTTCTGATTGTTATTGATGAATCCCACGTCACTCTGCCGCAGCTCCATGCAATGTACGCCGGTGATCAATCGCGCAAGGCAACCCTAATTGAAAATGGCTTTCGTCTGCCCTCAGCCTTAGACAACAGGCCGCTGAAGTTTGAAGAATTTGAAGAACGAATCGACCAAATAATCTATGTCTCTGCAACGCCGGCGGCTTATGAGCTGGAACAGTCACAACAGACAGTTGAGCAGATCATCAGACCGACAGGCTTGCTTGATCCCGTAGTGGAAGTCCGCCCAATCAATGGACAGATTGACGATCTCATAAGTGAAATTCATCGCCGTGTTGAAGTCAAGGAGCGTGTACTGATAACAACCCTCACCAAAAAATTTGCCGAAAATCTGACTGACTTCCTGAAAGGCGTCAAAATCAAGGTGAAGTACATACACTCAGATATTGCAACCATTGAGCGCGCTGAAATTATCCACGACTTGCGCGCCGGTAAGTTTGATGTTCTCGTTGGGATCAATCTCCTGCGTGAAGGGCTTGACTTGCCGGAAGTGTCACTGATTGCCATTCTTGATGCCGACAAAGAGGGCTTTTTGAGATCGGATACGTCACTGATACAGACTATAGGACGTGCGGCGAGGAATGTCAACGGCACCGTCATACTCTACGCCGACAAGGTTACCGACTCAATGAGGCGGGCAATCGACGAGACCGAACGCCGCCGCAAAATCCAAGCCGAATACAACAAAACCCATAACATCACGCCCAAAACCATAAGCAAGCCTATAAATCCGCTCATTGAAAAAACACTCGAAGAAGTACCCAAACTCACCAAAAAAGATAAGATGGACAGTCTCATCAAGAGATTATCTAAGCCGCAGAAACAGGCACTCATTCAAACGTTGACTACAGAAATGAAACAGGCCTCGAAAGCACTGGAATTTGAACGCGCCGCCGAACTTCGTGATATAATACTGGAACTTGAGGGAACCTTACCCACGTTAAACGCTGCTAAAAAAATGCGCTCTTTTACTTAGTGAAAACAGATTGCCCCTCCACTTCAGTGAATGTGACAAGCAAAGTAATATCAATTTGTAGATGTGCCCTTATCGGTTTAAAAGACACTTATTTCGTTAAAAAAGCTAACAAATCATAGAATATCTTGAAATATTGAAAGATTTCTCAAAAGAGTTGGGAGAAAGCCAACCAATGGAACTGTGAGGGCGAATTTTATTGTAATAAGTCTCAATATATCTAAAAATCACGGCTTGAGCCTCA
>CAJODU010000146.1 GCA_905233325.1 uncultured Selenomonadaceae bacterium | reverse complement strand
GCCAAGAGAGAGGAGCAAAGTTAAGGGTAAAATCGGCACTCTAGCGTAGGACAGACAGACTAAAAATTGGGTTGGGGCATCAACCCGTGGAGTAGACATTGTAAGACCTCGTTTTCGAGGCTAATGTCGTTGATACCAGAATCCCCTAGCTTTAGCTATGGGGAGTATGTCAAGAAAGAAGTGATTTCAACTCAATGGCAGATATTTTAACGACGATGGCGATCGCCGCAGGTGTAGTGTTAATCCTTGCACCTTTAATGATACCTTTGCTGCACAAGCTGAAGTTTGGGCAGAGCATACGCGAAGAAGGGCCAAAGAGTCACCAGAAGAAGAGCGGCACCCCAACAATGGGGGGAATATTCCTGATAGCCGCAATCATTGTCGCAACCGTCATCAATGCACCAATGTCCACGGAGATCGTTTTAGCACTTTTCATAATGGTCGGTCACTGGATTCTTGGATTTTTGGACGATTATATCAAAGTCGTCAAGAAACGCAATCTCGGCCTCAAAGCTAAGCAGAAATTGCTTGGACAGATCATTATAGCCGTTGTGACTATGATCATTGCAACTGAAATGCTCGGCATTAATACAAGCATATGGATTCCTATTCTCGGCAGGGAGATAGATATAGGCGTCTTGTTCTATCCTTTTGTCCTGTTCGTTATAGTCGGGGCGTCTAATGCTGTCAATTTGACTGACGGTCTTGATGGGCTGGCGTCCGGCAATATGGCGATTGCGGCGAGTTGTTACGCTGTTGTCTGTATGCTGACGGGTCATTCTGATTTAGCGATCTTCTGTGCAGCGATTGTCGGGGCTTGCATAGGTTTCCTGCGTTTCAACTTCCACCCTGCAAAGATATTTATGGGGGATACCGGCTCTCTGGCCTTAGGCGGAGCATTTGCCGCCGTCGGTATCTTGACTCACACTGAGATATTACTTGCGGTTATAGGTTTGATCTTTGTTTGTGAAGCCCTATCAGTCATCATTCAAGTCATATCATTTCAAACAACCGGCAAGCGAATTTTCAAAATGTCACCAATACATCATCATTTTGAACTGAGCGGCTGGAAAGAGACGAAAGTTGTATTTGTATTCTGGACTGTGGGATTAATTTTCGGAATCATAGGGCTGTCAATGCTATGAATTAGTCAAATTTGAATAACATAACAAAAGAGAGTATCGACCAATCAACGATCGATACTCTTTATTTATATATCTAACTCATATTTAATTCAAATTTGGAGCGGGCAATGGGAATCGAACCCACCTCTAAAGCTTGGGAAGCTTTCATTCTACCGATGAACTATGCCCGCTTATATATCAACTCAAAAGATTGAGGACACTGGCACGATTTTGATTATACATATTTGTTGCATAGAGTGCAAGCTGCTCTTGAGTTTGCTGTGAACGCAGATTCGTGATCTCTCTTGCGATGTCAGTATCATTGAGATTACTCAAGGCCTCCGTCTCGTTCTCTTCCATAGTCATATAATTTTGAGCCTGAAATTCCAATCTTTGCTGCTGTGCTCCGATAGTTGTAACTTCGTCCAGAGCCGCATCAAAAGCATTATTTTCTTGAGCTGCACTTATCGTGTCGGCAGTGCTTTCCGCAGTCTCCAGTGCTGTAGTCACTCGATTAAGAGCACCTTGAATTGACTCATTGTCACTAAAATCAATAGTAGAATTGCCTTCTTCATCAGTGAGCCCCAAATCTCTTGAAGTCAGGGAGCCTACATTGACATTTTCGTAGCCGGTGATACCCGCAACAGTGATATTGCGTGAGCCGTCCAGAAGTCTCTGCCCATTATACTCAACTCTGGCATTATCATCAATCTGACGAATCATTTGATTGATATTTTCTTGGAGAGCCGAACGATCAGAATCATTGTTGCTGTCATTTGCGGCATTTATCAAATTTTCTCTGATTGTCGAAAGAGCCTGAACCGTATTATTTGCGGCACCTGAGGCCGTCTGCAACATTGCATTGACGTTTTGAGTGTTCTGAATAGACTGACCGGTACTTCTAATATTATTGCTCAAGCGTTGGCTTATAGCATACTCACTTGCACCTTGACTTGGTGAATTATATCTCGAACCTGTCGCAATTCTCTGTATGGAATTTTGACTGCTGCTTTGTATTCTATTGAGGTTATTCAAGCCAGGGTTGACACTGTTCATTCCGATTGGCATAATTATCACCCTTTCCCGATGACAATTTCAAAATTTCCTCTCACTGAATCAAGTATAACCATTAAGCTGATTGTTGTCAAGGATTTTTTTAATTTTTGAGTGCTTTGAGTTCTTCAGCAGTAAATTGATACTTTTTGCCGCAGAATTGACAGCCTACTTCAGCGTGGCCATCATCAATAAGACTCTGAAGATCATCACTGCCGAGACTCATCAATACTTCTTCAATACGCTCACGAGTACAGTGACAACGGAAGTGCAAGTATGTAGTTTCCAGGAATCTGACATCAAAGCCGTCAAGAATTTTGTTGATTATCTCGTTAGCGTCAAGTCCTCCGGCAACCAAGTCCGTGACGGAACTGATATTTTTGAGATTAGCCTCAAGGTGATCAAGAACTTCATCGGAAGCATTAGGCAAAGGCTGGACGAAAAAGCCACCCGCCGCCTTAATGCTCAAATCAGTATCAACAAGCACACCCAAGCCTATACTTGAAGGTGTCTGTTCCGAAACGTACAAATAATTAGTCAAATCCTCCGCAATTTCGCCGGTGACAAGTTCAGCACTGCCCGTGACGTTTTTCTTGAGACCGGTGAACCGAGTGACGCTGACCAGACCACTACGCCCGACGCCGCCCGCAACGTCGATCTTACCCTTAGCGTTGGGCGGCAAATCAACGTGGGGATTATCAACATAACCTCTCGTATAGCCTTCCGGCACAGCATCAGCAACTATCTTTCCGAGAGCACCGTCACCTTGAATTTTGACAGTTACAGCCTCCTCATTTTTGAGGTTGGCAGCTAATAAAAGAGCTCCCGTCATCGTCCGACCGAGTGCTGCCGCCGCAACAGGATAACAATCATGTCGCCTGACTGCCTCACCGACAAGATCAGTCGTCACCGCTGCAAATATCCTGACGTCCTCCGCCGTTGCCTTAACTAAATGATCTCTCACAAAATCACTACCTTTAACTATATTTTGTATATGCGATTATAGCACGAATTTAATGATTATAACAATTACTAAAAAAAATAATTCCTTGACAATTTTTCCTGAGATGATATACTATATAAAATATTTTTTGCGAAGTTGGCAGAATACGGGTATCGATTTAGATGATCAGCCTCATATAACTGAGCAGTGAGCTGTTCTAAGTTGGGACTTAGGCGGCTATTTTTAGTATAATTACAATAAAAATAT
>CAJODU010000145.1:918-4305 GCA_905233325.1 uncultured Selenomonadaceae bacterium | reverse complement strand
AAGCTCATTTGCGATCGTGTAGAGGTGTGTAGTACGCCAGTAGCTTTTTGCTATAAAATCTAAATCAAAGTCATATTTGTCTATGGTTTAGGTAACTATTGGAGGTGTTGATAATTAGCAAAGATACCCTTAGGATTAACGAAGAAATTCATGTTCGTGAGGTTCGTCTCACAGGAGCCAACGGTGAACAGTTTGGAATAGTGCAGACGAGAGACGCTCTCAAGATGGCGGAAGAGGCTCATCTTGATCTGGTTGAGGTCGCTCCTCATGCCAGACCGCCCGTCTGTAAGATTATGAACTATGGCAAGTTTCGTTATGAACAGCAGAAGCGCGACAAGGAAACTCGCAAAAAACAGAAGACCATTGTCATGAAGGAAGTCAAACTTCGCCCGGGAATTGAGGAGCATGACTTGGGAGTTAAAGTCAAGGCTATTTCAAAATTTCTTGCCGAAGGTTCCAAGGTTAAAGTTACCATTATGTTCCGCGGTCGTGAGGTTTCTCATCCTGAAATTGCTCAATCCATACTTAATTCCATCGTTGAAAAGATTGATTGCGTTGTTGAGCGTCCGCCTAAAATTGAGGGTAAAAACATGTTGATGATTGTTACCGGAAAGAAGGTGAAAGCAAATGCCAAAGATCAAGACACACCGCGCAGCAGCCAAGAGGTTCAGTAAAACAGCGTCCGGCGAGTTCAAGCGTTTCAAGGCTTACAAGTCTCACATTCTTGAGAAGAAGACTCCAAAACGCAAGCGCAACCTGCGTAAAGCTACTCTTGCATCAGCAGGAGATCGCCGCAATCTCGTGAAACTTCTTCCTTATGCTTAAGTTTTGGGCAATCGGCTCAAGACTGTCATATTAATTCAGTAGTTTAGATTGGATATGATAAAATGAGAGTTAAATCCGGTGTGACGGCACATGCTCGTCATAAGAAAATCTTAAAGCTCGCTAAGGGCTACCGCGGTGCAAGGCATCGTCAGTTTAAAAAGGCGAATGAATCGGTAATGAAGGCAGGCTTTTACGCCTATCGTGATCGCAAAAACAAGAAACGTAACTTCCGCCGCCTTTGGATCATTCGTATCAATGCAGCAGCTCGCAGCTATGGTCTGTCCTACAGCCGCCTGATAGCAGGTCTGACTAAGGCAGGTGTTGCCGTCGATCGCAAGTTGCTTGCCACGTTGGCGGTCTCTGATACTGCCGCGTTCTCTAAATTTGTCGATTTGGCAAAAGAGCAAGTCAAAGCATAAAGAGATTATTAATCTTATCGAAATAATAAGGGACTATCGCAAATGTAGATGTGACGGTCCCTGTTTTAGTTGAGGAAAATCATTTGATGAATAAAATATTGTTGCATATGTGCTGCGGCCCTTGCTCCTGCTATCCTGTCAAGAAATTGAGAGCGGACGGAGTGGAGCCGACAGGATTTTTCTTTAATCCCAACATTCACCCCTATCAAGAGTGGCGGCAGAGATTGAAGACTGCCAAAGAGTTTGCCGAAAAGGTATCAATGGAAATTCACACCGTTGAGTATTACGGACTTCGTGATTTTTTGGATAGAGTGCATAAAGTGGTTGAGTCTGTCAACGGCGAGGATACAATAAAATTTGCTGACGGTCACCACGCCCGCTGTCATATTTGCTATGCTTGGAGACTTTACGAGACGGCTAAATTTGCTGCGGATAATCATTTTGAGGCTTGGTCGTCTACCTTATTCTACAGTATTCATCAAAATCATGAATTGATGAAGTCAACGGCGGAGAGCATTGCCAAGCAATTGGGCGTTGAGTTTTATTATGAGGATTTTCGAGCAGGCTGGCAGGAGGGCATTGATATAAGCCTTGAGTTAGGGCTTTACCGTCAAAATTATTGCGGCTGTATCTTCAGTGAAGAAGAACGATTCAGCAAGGATATTCGCAAAGAGCGCAAGAAATACTTCAAGGGTAGTGAGCAAGCAAAATAAAATATTGACAAGTTAGCCAAAAAGGGTTAAATTTAAGTCATTCGATATTTAGGAGAGATTTTTTGTGAGTAAATTGACATTAGACAAAGCTAAGGAAATTCTCAAAAAACATACTACTGAAGAGCATTTATTAATTCATGCGGCGGCGGTCTCTGCGGCAATGGGGGCTATGGCAGATTTTTTTGTAAGTCATGCCTCAGAATCTTCTTCAAAAAATTCTTTGAACGAAGACGAAACGGCTTCAATGAAAGATCACTGGCAGGCTATAGGCTATCTTCATGATGTTGACTATCAAAAGTTCCCTGAAGAACATTGCAAGCACGTCCGTGAGCTGCTGGAGCCGGAGGGTGTCGACGAAGAAGACATCAAAAACATCATCTCACACGGTTATGGTCTTTGTACTGATGAAGTTGAGCCGACAACTGACCTTCAGAAGAGCCTGTTTGCAGTTGACGAACTCACCGGCATAGTTCACGCCTACGCCCTCATGAGGCCGGAGAATATGGACGGAATGGCAGTTAAGAGCCTCAAAAAGAAATTCAAAGACAAGCGATTCGCTGCCGGCTGCAATCGTGACATTATCACTCTCGGTGCCGAGAAACTTGGAATTGATTTGAGTGTCCTTATGCAGTGCTGTATTGATGGAATGACCGAACACAAGGCGGAACTTGGCTTTTAGTGAGATGTTGAATTCTTTTTTGATCGGACTTCAATTCTTGACGCGAATATCAATAGTCAAGCAGACAGTATGGACTGAGGAATCTTTTGGCAACAGTGTAAAGTACTTTCCGGCGGTCGGCGCAGTGCTTGGTGCAATTTATGTTGCCATAGCAGAGTTATTAAACCTTTTGACCGGCGGCACATTGCCATTATTGACGGCTGCCGTTATTTTAATATCAATGGCAATCTTGACAGGCGGTATTCATTGTGACGGCTTTATGGACACAATGGACGGCCTTTTCAGTGGTAGAGATCGCGAGCGAATGTTGGAGATCATGAAGGATAGTCGCGTCGGAGCATTCGGCGTCGTGAGTTTTGTGATGATCTCAATCTTGGGATTCGCGGCACTTTCTGAGCTTGCTAAAACACCATTTATATTGTTGGCGGCGATATATTCTGCACCAATAATCGGTCGGTTGATGATGGTTGTGACAATCGGCGGCTTTCCTTACGCCAGACCTGAGGGAATGGGTAAGGCTTTCTCCGAGCATACAACCGCTTCAACCGTTCTGGTGGCAGGGATAGAGTCAATGATCCTGTTGTCACCATTGATGATACTTTCTGCAATCTTTTTAAAATCTTTACTATCTTCGTTGATATTGACATTGATATTTACATTGTACTTTGGAAAATTTGCAACAAAAAAAGTCGGCGGAGTGACCGGCGACATCTATGGAGCAGTGACAACTATCAGTGAAGTACTGGTGATG
>CAJODU010000145.1:0-909 GCA_905233325.1 uncultured Selenomonadaceae bacterium | reverse complement strand
TGTGCAAAAAAAAATGGTCGGAGCAGAGTGATTCGAACACTCGACCCCTTCGTCCCAAGCGAAGTGCGCTACCAAACTGCGCTATGCCCCGAAAACGTTTATAAGTATATACTAATTTCAACGACTTGTCAAGCCATATTTTTAATTTTTTGATCAGCATTTGAAATGTTTTGAAAATTTGTTTTTTGGTGTATTGCATTTATTTGATTTTCGTTATATTATATATGCAGTAAATTTTTTGCATTTTTGGCGATTGCTTAAAAATGAGAGGAGCGAATTTTAATGTTTGGAATTATCGTTGGTACACATGGACATTTTGCAGAGGGCATTGTTCAGTCTTGTGAGATGATTTTTGGAAAGCGTGATCATCTTAAAGCTGTCACTCTCGTCCCTGGTGAAGGTCCGGACGATGTTTTTGCCAAATATGAAGCCGCTATTAAGGAACTCGGCAATCCTGATCGTGTTCTCATTCTCAACGATCTTCTTGGCGGCACACCTTACAATCAAGCTGCAAGACTTGTCTCAAATCATGAGAATTATGGCATTGTTGCCGGCGTCAATCTCCCAATGTTGATTGCAATGAGCGGTGCTCAAGATGTAGACGACGGTTCAAAATCAATCATTGAACTTATGGAAGACGCGGTTACCGCCGGCAGCGAGGGAATTAACTTCTCCTCTTACGAAAGCCTCAACACCGACGAAGAAGAAGATGAGCTCTAATATCATTCAAAATAGACAAATAAGCAAATTAATGATGAAATAGACAGGAGGTAAATTTATGATCAAGAAGGCGATAGCGGTAATGACTTCCGGCGGTGACAGCCCCGGCATGAATGCAGCGGCTCGTGCTGTCGTTCGTACTGCTCTCTACGAAGGTGTCAAAGTTTATGGCATTTATAACGGTTATAA
>CAJODU010000144.1 GCA_905233325.1 uncultured Selenomonadaceae bacterium | reverse complement strand
CCACTCGTTGCCGTCTTGATGACTTCCTCAACCCTGTTTGCACATTCAAGATCACATTCGGGGTATTTCATATTGAGCGGACAGCGGTAACAATAGGGATTAGGTGCAAAGTGAATGCCGCCGACAGGTGTGGGGTCAGTCCTCCACATTCCGATACCCGTCAGGCTCATTGTCAGCTTAGTCCTGCCGTGAAGTCCACTCTGCAGGGCGATGTACTCACTGCTGCCGGTGTATATCGTCGCAAGGAGAAGGGCTCCCTCATTAGCCTCAGTGCCGGTTGAGCAGAAGAATGATTTTTGTAAATCACCGGGTGTGACTTCCGCCAGCTTTTCTGCAAGGTTGACGAAGTTTTCGGTGAGATAGATATTGCAGACGTGCTGGAGGGTGTTAATCTGCTCACACATCTTGGAAGTGATTTCAGGGTTGCAATGACCGCAGTTGATGACACTGACTCCGGCGTAACAGTCCAGATATTTCTTGCCTTCGACGTCGTAAAGATATTGCATATCGCCTTTGACGAATTGCGGGGGATCGCGGTAGAAGTGTCCCAGGCAGGGCATTATATATTTCTTCTTCTTCTCAAGGATTCCCTTGGCTCCGATGAATTGATTCATATTATCACTCTCTTTCTTAACGCCTCAATCATACCATAGACCTTTTCAAATATCAAGATTATTTTCACTTTGATAAGATGTTGTAAATATTTTGAAAGTGTGATACAATATCACAAAAACATAGGAAGGTTGATTCATATGGGTTTGATTAAGGCGGCTCTGGGAGCGTTGGGCGGAACACTTGCAGACCAGTGGAAGGATTATTACTATTGCGACAGTATTCCCGTTGACACTCTGGTTACAATCGGCAAACGCCACGGAGGCACGCAGGGACGCAGCAGCAACACTTCAGGCGAGAACATCATCACCAACGGCTCCAAACTTGTCGTCAACGACGGGCAATGTATGATTATTGTTGATGATGGGAAGGTCGTTGAGGTCTGTGCTGAAGCGGGCAACTATACTTACGACTCCAACTCTGCGGCCTCAGTCCTCGTCAACGGCTCAACCATTATGGAGAAGCTGTCTATCCTCACCGAGGAGATTGGCAGACGGTTTGCCTTCGGCGGTGCACCCGGTAAGGATCAGCGTATCTACTACTTCAACATCAAAGAGATCACCGGCAACAAATACGGCACTGCCTCACCCATTCCGTTCCGTGCCGTTGACAGGAATATTGGGCTTGACGCTGATATTTCAGTTCGCTGCTTTGGTGAGTACAGCTACAGGATTGTCGATCCGATTAAGTTCTATGGCAATGTTTGCGGCAATGTGACGGAGAGCTACACTCGCGATCAGATTGACAGTCAGCTCAAGACTGAACTTTTGACAGCATTGCAACCTGCCTTTGCAAAGATTTCTGAAATGGAGATTCGTCCGAATTCTCTGCCGGCACATACCATGGAGATTGCCGAAATCCTCAACAAAGTGCTTGACGCCAAGTGGGGCGAGAGGCGTGGAATTGAGGTTGTTGAGTTCGGTATCAGCTCCGTCACCATTCCCGATGAAGATCAGCAGATGATTAAAGACCTCCAGCGTACGCGGGCATTGAGTTCGCCGGATATGATGGCTGCAAACTATGTTGCCTCTTCCGCCGAGGCAATGAAGACCGCGGCGGGCAACACTGCCGGTGCCATGACGGGATTTATGGGAATGGGTATGCTCAACAATATGGGCGGTGGAGCGAATGTCAATTCAATGTTCGATATGATTGGCAGAAATCAGCAGCAAAATAAGCCGCAGCCTCAACAAGAGACAGGCGGCTGGACTTGTTCCAAGGGACATACCGGCAACAAGGGCAAGTTCTGTGCTGAATGTGGCGAGCCTAAACCCGCCCCTGCAGGTGAGTGGCAATGCGAGTGCGGTGCCAAGAATACCGGCAAATTCTGCCAAGAGTGCGGCAAGCCGAGACCTGCAGACAATTCCGAGTGGACTTGTCCCGATTGCGGACACGTCGGCAACAAAGGCAAGTTCTGTGCCGAATGTGGCAAGCCGCGTGCTTAATATATAAGCGATTTCAGAAGCGAAAGGAGCAAACTTTAATGAGTACACCACACAATGCTGCAAATATCGGAGACCTTGCCGAGAGGATTTTACTGCCCGGCGATCCCCTCAGAGCCAAGCATATCGCTGAAACTTTCCTCGAAGGTGCAAAACTCTATACCGATATTCGCAATATCTACGGTTACACCGGCAAATATAAGGGCGTGCCGGTCTCCGTGCAGGGGACAGGTATGGGCATTCCGTCTTTCTCGATTTACGTTCACGAGCTTATCAACGTTTTCGGTGTCAAGAAGTTGATCCGCGTCGGGAGCTGCGGCGGTATGCACAAAGATGTTAAACTTCGCGATGTTATCGTTGCTCAGGCTGCAACTACCGATTCGTCTATTGCTGAACAAGTCTTCGGCGGTGCGGTACATTTCGCACTTATTTCTGATTTTGATTTGCTTGAGAAAGCCGTCAACACTGCCCGCAAACTCAACAAAGCTGTCAAGGTCGGCAATATCATCTGCACTGACAGATTCTACAATGATTATGCTGATGTCGACGGAGTCTTCAGCAGCGGCGGGCGTTCCCTCAATGATAAGCTGGTTCAGTATGGTATACTTGCCGTTGAAATGGAGACGGCTGCCCTCTATCTCCTCGCAGCGGAGGCAGGGGTGCAAGGCTTGGGTATCTTCACCGTGAGCGATCATATCGTAACTCACGAAGAAGTAGCCCCTCATGAAAGAGAGACAACCTTCAACGACATGGTTGAGGTTGCCTTAGAGACGATTATACAAGATTAACGATCGATAATCTATGTGTTTGGAGCGTCACATCTTTGGTGGCGTTCCTTTTTCGTTGCAAAACTTTTCGGCAATGGAACGAGCGGCGGCATCTTCAGCTATGAGTGTCTCAAGATCGGGATTGTGAAGGATTTCGCGTTGATTCATAGTCGCCTCAATCACATTGTATATGTCGAGGAATTTTATTTTACCATTGAGGAAAGCACTGACAGCCGCCTCATTTGCCGCATTGAAGATACAGGGAGCAGTGCCGCCGACTTTCCCTGCCTGATAAGCAAACTTCAAACCCTTGAAAGTATCCATATCCGGCTTTTCAAATGTCAAAGTATTGATCTTCCAAAAGTCTAAGCCGGCGACGGTTGAAGGTTTCCTGATTGGATAAGTAAGGGCATATTGAATCGGGAGTCTCATATCAGCGGAGGCGAGCTGGGCAATGATAGAGTTGTCGCAGAACTCAACCATTGAATGGACGATACTCTGCGGGTGGACAACAACTTGAATTTGATCATAGTCGACGCCATACAGCCACTTCGCCTCAATGACCTCAAGGCCTTTATTGAC
>CAJODU010000143.1:882-4313 GCA_905233325.1 uncultured Selenomonadaceae bacterium | reverse complement strand
ATTTCGTCAAGAAAATTATCAGATTCAAAAAAATTGCACTGTATTTGAAAAATACTCTTGTTAAATGAGGAAAAATGTGGTAAATTTTAAGTTGTGCATAAAATTCGTGATGTAAGGAGAGGTTTTTAATGGGGTTAAGGCAAAAGTTTTTTATTCTGGCGGGTTTAGCCGGATTCTTGATGGCAATAGTCTCTATAGTTGGCTATTTCACTGCTTACAGTGCACTTGAAGAGGCAGTTGAAGGTGAGCTGAGGGGAACTGTCGCGGCACAACGCAACCAACTTGACGGCTGGCTCAGTTCCAACGCTGCCGTAGCCACAAGCGCGGCTAATCTTATGACTGCCCTCAACGGCAACGATAACATAGCCAACATGGCGGAAATGCTGTCTCTCGCGGACAATAATGCTGACATTCTTGAGGTCGGTTTTGGTAATGAGAAGGCCTTCTTCCAAGGACGCCACGCCGGCAACAAGACGGGTCAACTTGATCCGCGTACTCGCGGCTGGTACAAAGAAGGTCGCGACGCCGGCAAGACTGTCTTCACTGAGGCTTACGTTGATAAATTCACTAATCAGCTTGTTACTTCCGCCGTTTCACCATTCAAGAACAATGGTCAATTCGCCGGCACAATCTTCGTTGATATTGCCCTCAAGACTCTTGAAGATGAAGTCGCCAAACTCAAATACAACGGCGAGGGCAGAGGAATTGTCATTGAAAAAACGGGCGTCATTCTGGCAACCAGCGGTCCGGTAGAGAAAATGTCAGACTTCAAACAGATCAGTGGACTTGGAAGTCACTTTGATGAAATGCTCAAAAATAGTGAAGGTTTCTTCGTTGTTGACAGCAATTCAGACGGCGATGAAACAGTCTTCACTTATTCAACCGTCCCCTCCTCCGGCTGGATTGTCGGTATTGAAGTTCCCTATGATTTCGTATTCGCAGCAGTCGGCAGTCTGCGTGTAACCTTTGCTATACTCACTTTGGTCGGACTCGGTCTCATGGTCTTCATGTGCTTGAAGTTGTCAAGCAGTATCACCGGCCCGATTATCGAACTTGAGGCACATGCCAAAGAGATGTCAAACGGCAACCTGAGAATGGATAATATTGAAGTCAAGTCAACTGATGAGATTGGCTCTTTGACGCAGGCTTTCAATGTAATGAGTGCTAATCTCCGCAAGCTCATCACCAAGATGGCAACTACAGCAGAGCAAGTTGCTGCCTCCAGTGAAGAGCTTAACGCCTCCGCCAATCAGTCCGCTGACGCC
Source organism: uncultured Selenomonadaceae bacterium (assembly GCA_905233325.1). Classification (GTDB taxonomy): domain Bacteria; phylum Bacillota; class Negativicutes; order Selenomonadales; family Selenomonadaceae; genus Quinella. Next base: position 3,048 of record CAJODU010000143.1, on the reverse strand, counting down.
TCCGTTCACGTTGCTGAGACTGTTGCAGAGGTCGGCGGCAATATTACTCAACAGATGAATAGTATTGAGGCGGCAAGGAAGAGCATAGGTCTTGTTTCTGACGATATTCATTTGGTAGCAGATAAGGCAACAAATGTTGCCACGACTTCCGAGAAGACTGCTGAGGCCGCCAAGATGGGTGAAGATTTAATGCAAGAGGCTGTCTCCAAGATGAGCAGCATTGAAAAGAGCGTCCTTGCGAGTGCTGAGGTTGTTGAGCGTCTCGGTGAGAACTCCAAGCAGATCGGGCAGATTGTCGAGGCAATCGCCGGTATTGCTGATCAGACTAATTTGCTGGCACTTAACGCAGCTATTGAGGCAGCTCGCGCAGGTGAGCATGGTCGCGGCTTTGCTGTCGTTTCCGAAGAAGTCCGCAAGCTGGCAACTGCCTCACAAGAATCAGCGGAGCAGATACGCTCGCGTATTGAAGGCATACAGGCAGCAACGGAAGAGGCAGTCGAGTCAATGAAGAGCGGCACTGAAGACGTCAAGGCGGGTACTGAGGCTATCCGTGAAGTCGGTGTCCAATTCCAAGAGATAATGAAGATGGTCGACGGTATCAAGGACGAGATCGCCGGTATCAATCAATCCGTCAAGACAGTCTCCGACGGTGCAAAGCATATTGTTGAGGCAACTGAGGAAATCGACAAGGCGAGCCGTGAGACAGATCAAAAGACACAAGCAATCTCAAATTCAACGGAAACTCAATCCGCCTCCAACGAAGAGATTGCTGCTGCCTCTCAAGCGTTGGCTAATCTCGCCAATGATATGCAGACAGCCATAGGACAGTTCAAAATCTGATGTAGCAACTAAATTCAGAGAGCATGGTGAAGTTTGGGAACGATAGATATTACCGATAAGGTTAAAATCTTAATAAAATATGGATTCGTCATCTTGATTGCATTGTCGGTCTTAATAGGCGGAGCAACTTTCAGTTACAGTCACCCCGCTGATACCGTTAAGATAAACAATGCAAGGATTTCGGGGACTATGGTCTCTATGCGTGTGTTGACGAAAGGCAAGATTAAGGAACTCACAAAAGCCGACGGCGATGAAGTCAAAGCCGGTGATGTGATTGCCAAGATTGAAGTCAGCGTCACTGAAGATCAGATACAAGAACTCGAAAAGGCAGTAGAGACCGCGAAGGCTAACTATGCACAACTTCAAATAGGGCAGATGGTGAAAGTGCCTGTCAGGAAACCTAAAGTCAAACCTGTACAGGCACCGCCGGCACAGACTTCAACCTCAAAAAAATCAACCAAGTCACTTGCCGCACTTGAGGAGCGCAAGAATCGTCTGGAATTGCTCTATGAGATGGGGGCAGTAAGTCGAAAAGAGATGGAGGCGGCTGCCAAGGAATATGAACTTGCAAAGGCAGCGGCAGAAACTTCTGCAACGGCACCCGCCGCACCTTCAACTAATCCCAACGAAATTGAATACGAGATCGAATACATAGAACAACTTCAACCAACGCCGCCGGAAGTCCTCAATGGTGCACAGTTGGCAATCAAGCAAGCGGAATTGTCCCTCAACGTTGCAAAGCAGGAGGCACAGCAGACAGATGTTGTGTCGCCAATAAACGGCACGATATACTACAGCGTTAAAGTCGATGAGGAAGTCAACGCCGGTGATGTTGTGGCGAGGGTCGGTGACAGCAATGAACTTTGGCTTGAGGCGGAGGTCACTGAATCGCAATTCGATAAAATCTCACTCGGCAAGCTGGTCAGCTACACTATTGACGGGAATAACTTGACAGGAACAGTCACAGAAAAGATTGCTCCTTCACCCAAAGAGGAGCCTGTCACTGAGAACGTCGAGCCTACTAAAACCGCTGAAACCGTTGATTCTGCTAACTCTGCTGAAACCGTTGAGACAGTCAAAACTCCCGAAACTGCCGGTAATGTTGAAACGACTGAAACGTCTGAAACGGATAAACCTGCAGCGGCTGATCCTTCAACGCCTAACGACACGCCAACCGTGACTATGGATCCCGAACAGTTCAAAAAGGACGAAAATCCCGCTCTAAAAGACAAGTACATCATCAAATTCTCATTGCCGGCGGAAAGAGACTTCGACTGCAAGCCAAATGCTGTTGTACCCGTTACCGTTAAACTTTAGAGGAGGTGG
>CAJODU010000143.1:0-712 GCA_905233325.1 uncultured Selenomonadaceae bacterium | reverse complement strand
CAAAATGTCAGGCTGGGTGTTGAGGTCGGAATGGAAGAGATTGCAAGAAAACCTGCTGCGGATTTCATTAAACGGGTTCCCTTCGACTTGGTTATAGGTTCAATACACCTTGTCGATCGCCTTGACATTTACTACCCTGAATATTACGCCGGCAAGGACAAGAAGACTGCCTATCATAAATATTTTGCGGCTATGGCTGAAGAGGCTGCTGTCGGTGATTTTGACGTACTTGCTCATATCGACTACATTTGCCGTGCCGCCCCCTATGATAATCCTGAAATTGACTACGCCTCCTTCAAGGAAGACATTGACAAGGTGCTGAAGATTGTCATTGAGCGTGACAAAGTCCTTGAACTCAACACCCGCAGACTGAATACTCGCCGCGGTCTCAAAGAGTTGGTGCCTGTTTACACGCAATACAAAAAACTCGGCGGCAAGTATGTGACAATCGGTTCTGATGCTCACAGGGTTGAGGCTGTCTGCAATTACTTCGACCTTGCCGTTGAGCTTACCAAAGAACTTGATTTAACGATTGTAACTTTCTGTGAGCGTCGACTTGAAATATGTAAATGATTATCAGAATGCGGCGTAATACCCCTAGCTTTAGCTATGGGGATATAAGCCGCAATTCATAATTGACAATTTCTAAATTCAAATGTACAATGAATATGATTTGTATTTCATCTACCGTGGGACACACGGGAAGTTACGC
>CAJODU010000142.1:771-6510 GCA_905233325.1 uncultured Selenomonadaceae bacterium | reverse complement strand
GTTGATTTATCCAATCGTGTTTTGAATTTGGTTTAATCAACGTATATTTATTTTGTTCACTTATAATTGATTTTAATTCAACTAATGTAGAAAGTTTTTCTCTTCTGGTAAGATAATTTTCTACTGATTGATAATAAATTTTGCAAGAATTGATTTTTCGATTAACATTTTTGACAAGAATTGTTATCGCAACGCCCGTCATAATATCAAAAACATTTTGCCCTTCACGCTTGGCAATATCGCCCATCTTTCCTTTAACTGCGCCTTTCAAATCGAAAATATAAATCTTGTCAAATTCATTTTCAAAACATTCACGAAGACCAGAGGCAACATCTTTATCAATCCAGCCGGAATTAGTAATAAATCCAATAACGCCGCTGTCACCAATTCTGTCACTTGCCCAACGAAATGCTTTTATATAACTGTCATAAAGTGATTTTTTAAGATTCGCTGTTGAATTTTTTGAATAAGTTTTATCAATTCGTTCTTCAAGATTTTTATATGATTCATTTTGCGCGTTATCATTCGCAGATTTTTGTCCAACTGAATATGGAGGATTGCCGACGATTACTTGAATTTGTGTTTTTTTCTGATTTTCAACTTGTTTTGAGTTTTCAGCAAAAATTTCATCATCAAGAGTGTCCATTCCGCCATCTTCACCAAGCTGAAATGTATCCGTCAGACACATTTTGTCGAATGATTGATAATTTTCACTGCCGCGCCGCTCGTGATAAGCATTTTCTATGTTTATGCACGAAATATAATACGCCAAAAGCACTATTTCATTCGCGTTGAGGTCATTTTGATATTTTTCGTCGAGATTTTCATCACGAATCAAGCCGGATTGAATCAATCGCGCCAAAAATGTGCCGGTTCCACTGAATGGATCAAGAATTTTGACTCCAGGCGTTGAGAGTGAACTGTCAAATTCTGCCTTGAGGACATCATTGACGGAATTTAGAATGAAATCGACGACTTCAACCGGCGTGTAGACAATTCCGAGCTTGTCGACGGTCTTTTTCAGTGCCACGCGGAAAAATTTGTCGTAGAGGTCGATAATAATCCTCTGACGCTCATCGGCGTTCTCAATATTGCTGCAACGACCGCGAACCGAATTATAAAATCCTTCAAGTTTTTTGAGTTCCTTCTGCATTCCGTCCTTGTCAAGAAGTTTAATGATTTTGTCCATCGACTTCGAGACGGCGTTTCTGTCCATAAATGAATAATTTTCAAAAAGTGCCTCGAATACAGGACGAGTGATGAGATGTTGAGACAGCATGTCGATTGCCTCTTCTTTGCTGACTGAAGGATTTATATTTTTATGCAGACTGTCAAGGAATTTGTTAAACTCATTCTGGTGTTCGCCCTCGACGCTGACCAATTCATTAATTCGCTTGGTGTGACGCTGCGCAATTTGTGCAACATCATTGCCCCAAGTTTGCCAATAATCACTGCTGGCAAGTTTATCAACAATTTTGACGAGAATTGCGTTTTTGACTTCCTCAAAATTCAATGTTATTTGCTCCGTGCCGCCGGATTTTTCACGAAGATTGCCACTGTCAATGATGATTCTGCCGCCTGCGCTGTGATTTAACTTGATTTTGTTAATCAGCCAATCCAGCCGCTCATCGTGAGACCTCAAGGCGTTTATTACTTCCCAAATGACTTCGTACTTTTTGTTTTGTGAGAGAGCCTCAGCCGGTGAAGAAGTCGTCGGAATCACAACCGGAATGATGATATATCCATATTTTTTGCCCTCAGCACGGCGCATAACGCGACCAACCGCCTGAACAACGTCAATAATTGATTTTCGCGTTGACATAAAAATAACGGCGTCAAGCGTCGGCACGTCAATGCCTTCAGAAAGGCACCGCGCATTAGTCAAAATGTGGCAGTTGTGAGAATTTTCATCATTTGAGACATTTTTCAGCCAAGCAAGCTGTTCGCGGCGTTTTCCGGCACTCATTGAGCCGTCAACGTGGCGAGCCTCAACATTTACAGTCAAGCTGCGCTCTTCGTCGTCAAGTGAGTTGATATAATCATTTTTGTGGACGTTGAACAAATCCGTCAAATATTGTGAATCCTTAATCCGTGAGCAGAAAGCAACGGCGGTCTTCATCTGCTGCGGGTCTTCGTCAATCATATATTTTGATTCTTTCGAGACGAGTTTGGAGAGTGCACGAATACAACCGATCAATTTTGCGGCGTCGTCGATGTCAATTTCCTGATTTTTGTCACTGATTGCCTCTTGAAGTTTTGGCGGAATCTCCTGATCACTGATCGTGAAAATCATGATTTTGTAATCGGAGAGCACGCCTTTTTGAATCGCCTGTGCAAATGAAAATTTATAAATTTCCTCACCAAAAATTTTTTCGTCGTCCATTGACCAAATTGTGACATCGTTTTTATTTTTTTCAGTCGTTTTTTTTGATTCGTCAATGATTTTGAACATTCGCGGCGTTGCTGTCATGTAGAGCCTGTGTTTTGCCTTGATGAAGTCGCCGTCGTGTATGCGTGTAAACAATGGGTCAAGCTCGTCAGCTTTAGCATTTTTGACATAACCGGCGGTGCGGTGAGCCTCGTCGCAAATAATCAAGTCAAATTCAAAATTCAAATGACTTTGTACATCTTTAATGATATTTAGCGATTGATACGTCGAAAATACAACTTTCAAGCCGTAATAATCACCTTTGCGATTAATTGCCGCCGAAATCTTTTTAATGGCTTCTTGGGTACTCTTCGTCACGTCGATAGGAATTTCAACGTCAACAATCGGATCATCATCACTGCCGCGACCTCGTTTGAATTGAGTTTTGACGGTTTCATCTGAACAGACACAAATTGCGTCAATCGGTTTTTGGGCGTAGCCGTTCCATTCACTGAAAGTTTGAGCAAGCAGAGCAATCGACGGCACCAAAAATAAAACCATTCCACCGTCGCCGACTTCATTTTCAGCGATTTTTAGTGACGTGAATGTTTTGCCGCTGCCGCAAGCCATAATCAAGCGACCACGTTCGTGATCTTTGAAATGTTTGTGAACTGCGTCAACTGCTTCTTGCTGAAAATCTCTCAACTCGCGGATTTTGACAGCTTCGTTTAGTTCCGTTGATTCATAAAGTTCTTTCCAGTCAACGTCGGCATCTCGCAATTTATCAAGCCCAATGCGAACGATCGGCGGATTTTGATTTTTAATCGCTGCCCTTGCATTTTTGCCAAAACCTTTGATTGTAGTATCAATCCACAGCCTCAGTGAAAAATTTTTCTCAACACCGTCAACTTTGAAGCTGCTGCCGCTCGTTGTGATGAATGAATCAACCGCCGGCTTGTCAATTTTCTTCATTGAAAAATTTGCATTGAACAGCCCAAAATTCTCCTTCAATCGTCCGCGTTACAAGGTCAATTCCAATATCTTTGCTGCTGATTTCATCACGATATGGAAATTCATTCCACAGCCAAATATCAGAAAATTTGCCGCGATACATAGGATAAACTTGTAAAAATCTTTTCATTAGCTGCTCAAATTTTGTACCCTGTTCAAATTTATTTTCCGAATCATTACGATATTTATCTAAAATTTCATCAAAATTAGTCATTTTATCGCCTCACGATAAAAAAAATATGGTATTTTTATTATACCACAAATTTTTTCCAAAAAATATAATATTATTCACGAATTTTCCTTCAACAAAAATATCTCCGGCAATGGCAGAAGGGAGGCGTCACTTGAGCATTGCGAGCATAGTACCTGCGGCGACGGCAGTGCCGATAACACCGGCAACGTTAGGACCCATTGCGTGCATGAGCAGGAAGTTACCCGGTTTGGCTTGCATACCGACAACCTGACTGACACGCGCTGCCATAGGAACAGCAGAGACACCCGCGGAACCGATAAGCGGGTTGATTGCACCGTTGGTCATCCTGCACATCAGTTTACCAAAGATAAGACCGCCGGCAGTACCACCCATGAAGGCGACGAGACCGAGACCGATAATCAGCAGGGTATCAGCTCTCAGGAAACTCTCAGCACTCATTGTCATGCCTGTGCCTGTGCCGAGGAAGATGGTGACAATGTTGATCAGTGAATTCTGTGCAGTGTCGGAGAGTCTGTCAGTGACGCCGGACTCACGGAAGAGGTTGCCAAGCATCAGACAGCCGAGCAGGGCGGCAATAGGCGGAAGCAGGAGACTGATGAAGATTGTTGCGACGATGGGGAAGACTACACGCTCGAACTTCGTCACAGGGCGCAGTTCTTTCATTTCGATTTGACGCTCTTCAAGTGAGGTCATTGCCTTCATGATAGGCGGCTGGATCAGCGGCACCAGCGACATATATGAATAGGCCGCGACGGCGATTGCTCCAAGAAGGTGAGGAGCTAACTTCATTGACAGGTAGATTGATGTCGGACCGTCGGCTCCACCGATGATTCCGATTGCTGCGGCTTCTTTGATATCAAAGCCCACAATCATAGCACCGGCGAGGGCAACGAAGACGCCGATCTGTGCCGCAGCACCAAGCAAAAGCGTCGAAGGCCTCGCAAGCAAAGGGCTGAAGTCAGTCATTGCACCTATTCCCAAGAATATCAGCGGGGGGAATATTTCGTTAGTGATACCATAGTTGATGGCGAGCATAACGCCCATCTCATCAAAAAAGCCGGTGCGTGGAATATTTGCCAGGATACAACCAAAGGCGATAGGTCCCAATAAAAGCGGCTCAAATTCCTTGACGAAGGCCATATACAGCAATAGGAGACCGACGGCTATCATGACGCCGTGTCCCCAAGTGAAGGCTGAGAATCCGCTGTCGTTCCAGACGGATTGCAGCGACACTGCAAAAGCATTAACTAATTCCATAATTAAACCTCTCTAATTCAATGTTCAACGATTAAGGCATTTGATGATAGCGTCCGGAATGATCCCATACTTTGTGGTAGATAGGACGAATTGCATGGACTTGCCCCGTGGCATAGCCATAACCTGCAATGGCAGCGAATATTACCGCAATAACCTCTTCAGGCACGCCTTCCTCAATGATAGGAGCTTGTGAGACCGCCGGAGCGGGGGCAGGTGCCGGAACAGCAGGAGTCTCCGCTGCCTTCTCTGCCTTTTTCGCCGTCGGATCAACATAATGAATCAGTCTAATCAAAAAACTCAATGACACCAATACAATGAACACAACTGTCATATTGATGAGCATTATGATGACAGGGTTCGTGGTTACAGGATGTCCCATAAATAAAATCACCTCGTAAATTAAAGCAAAATCTTTTTAAAGCACAATATTATATATTATAGTCACGTGCAGGAGAAAAGGAAAATACTTTATTTTTATTATAATTATTCCCTTTGGTTATGATTCTTCCGGATCATCAAAACCTACAAACCAAGTGGCAACGAAACCGGCAATATAGGCGGTGACAAGACCCGCGAAGTAGGCGATTATATTATTTGTTGTTGCGGCGAGGGGCAAGCCGGAGATGCCAAGCGTCGCGGCACCAACCATAAAATGTGCCTGTACTGCACCGCCGAAAGCACCGCCAACACAAGCAGTGATGAAGGGTTTGCCAAGTGGGAATGTCACGCCGTAAATCAGCGGCTCACCTATGCCCATCATTCCGACCGGCAAAGCTGAGGCTATAGTCTTCTTGAGGAAACGGTTGTGTTTTTTGAGGTAGACGGCTATTGACGCTCCAACCTGTCCTGCACCTGCCATAGCGAGGATAGGCAGGAGGATCGTCACACC
>CAJODU010000142.1:0-704 GCA_905233325.1 uncultured Selenomonadaceae bacterium | reverse complement strand
ATGAAAACGACAAACGCTCCGCCGGATTGTATAGCACTCGTCGCGGCACTTCCTATCGTCTCAGAGATTGCTCCGCCTATCGGTTGCAAGATGAAGATGGCCGTTGCACCTGCAATCAAAAAGGTTATCAACGGCGTCAGGAACAAGTCAAACATTTCGGGAATGAGTTTATGCAGCCGCCCCTCAACCCAAGCGGCAAAGGCAGCAACCAACACCACGCTTATAACGCCGCCGCGTCCCGGCAGGAGATTAGTACCATTCAGAGTGACGTCAGCAAGTCCGGGGTGGCTTATCAAAGCAGCCAGAATACCGCCCAAAATTGGAGTGCCGCCGAATACCTTAGCCGCGTTGAAACCGACAAAGAGATTCATTCCCCAGAATACGGTATTGCCGGCAATTGTCAGCAGTTTGATTGCCGGCAAACTCGCGAGGGCAGGATCAATCTTCATTGCCACTCCGACGCAGCCGGTTATAAGTCCGCAAGCAATAAAACCAGGTATCAAGGGAACAAATATACTTGCAATCTTTTTGAGGAAGAGCTTGGCGGGGGTGGCGTTCTTCGCTCTGATCTCCTCGTGAAGTGTCTTGCCGTCACCTATCTGCGGCTTGTCAGAAATGAGATTTTTTAAAGCATTTGTCACATTTGTCGCCTTGCCGGGTCCAAGTATAATTTGAAGTTCATTGCCTGAATAATTTATTCCAAC
>CAJODU010000141.1:6685-8959 GCA_905233325.1 uncultured Selenomonadaceae bacterium | reverse complement strand
CGCTCCAAGATAAATAGCTCACACCTATTTGAGCAAAACTAATACCGCTCGTTGGTCTCACACTCCAGCGAGCGGCTTTTTTGTCGAACCATGTTGGAATTGATCGTCTCCTTTAAGTTTCCACTACAAATATACCACAGCCCAGCCGCCCTGTCAACTAGAAATTGATGTGGGCAAAACTTTTAAAAATTTTTTGTTGACATTCGACAATTAAATTGTTAAACTTTACTATATTAATTGATGAAGGGAGAGGCTGTAAGCTATTTACAGCGATTTTATTATGGACGCTAAAGAAATTTTTGTGAAGATTTCTGAAATGCTGGAAAAGTTCGGCATTAAAGAGGCCTTGAAAAATCCCACTGTTGTGGAAACCATTTACGATGTTATGTCGAAGAATGGCATGAAGGTTGACAAAAATATGTTTCAGCTTGTGTTGATGACAGTTGCCAACACTCCGGCTGACAAACTTGGTGATATAATCGGCATGGTGGGCGGGTTGCTCGGCGGTGCTGCTCAAGGTGCAGGACAGGCTCAAGGCGGCACGGCGGCCAATCCGCTTAATGCTGTACTTGGGGCAGTTGCCCAGGGAGCAGGTCAGCAAACTCAAGCACAGGGACAGCAGGATCCTGCGGCTAACCCGTTGGCGGCTCTCGGTGCACTCGGAGCACTCGCAGGAGCTCTCGGCGGTGCGGCTCAACAAGCTCAGGGTCAAACTCAACAGCAAGCCCAACCTCAAGTCAACGCTGCTGACTTGCTCGGTGCCCTTGCCAAAGGTCTTTCTCAAAAGTGAGACAGGTCGATATTTAGCTATCTAATAAATACTAATTGCTAAAATAGGAGGAATTTTAAGTGTTATTCGGTAAGAAGAAGTCCAAGCTGGCGGCTCTGATTGTCGGCGGTCTTATGGCTTGCGGAATTTTTACAGGCTGCGGCGAAGATACCGCCTCAAATGCCAATGAAATCGTCGTCGGCTCCAACTTCGAATTGACGGGCAATCACGCTCAATATGGCTCCAACGCCAACAACGGTTTTAAACTTGCTATCAAGGAGGTCAACGACGCAGGTGGCGTCAATGGCAAGAAAATCAAAATTGTTGAGGCTGATGCCAAGTCAGAGACGGCTGAGTCCGTCAACGCAGCAACTAAGCTGATTTCAGACGATAAAGTCAAGGCTCTTGTCGGTCCTGCCGTCACCGCTAACGTCATTGCAGAATCAGATGTGGCGGCTCAAAATAAAGTTGCCGTCATCGCTCCTGCAGCAACCAATCCTGATGTAACCGTCGATAATGGCGAACTTAAGCCTTATATCTTCCGCGCTTGTTTCATAGACCCGCAACAGGGCAACGTTATGGCTGAGTTCGCATCTAAGGACTTGAACGCCAAGACTGCCGTCCTCTACCTTGACTCCAGCTCCGACTACTCCAAGTCCCTCGGCAAAGTCTTCAAAGAGACCTTCGAGGCTGCCGGCGGCAAGGTTGTAATGGAAGAGGCTTTCCTTGCAAAGGATCAGGACTTCAAGGCAACTTTAACAAAAATTCAGACCGCCAACGCTGACGTCATCTTTGTCCCTGCTTACTATGAGGAAGTCGGCAAGATTGTCAAGCAGGCTCGTGAACTCGGTATCACCGCCGCTATACTCGGCACTGACGGCTGGGACGACAGCAAAGTCATTGACATCGCCGGCAAGGACGCCCTCAACAATACCTACTTCTGCACCCACTACTTCGAGGGCGATCCCAATGTCAAAGATTTCCTTGAGTCCTACAAAAAGGAATACAATACCGATCCCAACGTCTTCGCTGCTCTCGGTTATGATGCCGGCAAAATGCTGATTGACGCTATCCAGCGCGGCGGTGATGATTCTGAAAAAATCCGCGAGGCTATCGAAAATATCAAAGACCTCAAAGTCGGCACCGGCGTTATCACTATGGACGCCAAGACTCACAACCCAATCAAGGGCATAGTTGTCATTGAGACTAAAGACGGTATTCGCGAACTCCGCACAACCATTGCTCCCGAAAGCTAATGTGACACTATCGTTTTGACGTATACATATAATTAAAAAAGGCTTAAATCAACAACTTTCAGAAAAAGCCTTTTTTTGTTGACTTCACGCAGGAATTTAACTAAATTTTGCGAGAAATCCCCCACTTCTATAAGTGGCGGGATGAATCGCGCTAATTTATTGACAATTATGAATTATATTGGTAAAATAAAATCATAAATACTGAAGAAAGGGGAAGTCTCCACAAACTGAAATATACCAGAGCCGAAA
>CAJODU010000141.1:0-6637 GCA_905233325.1 uncultured Selenomonadaceae bacterium | reverse complement strand
TTCTTATTAGTAAAATTCATAAAGTACCGCTGGTAGGGCGGGAACTTACGCCTGTGGAGATAGTGTAAGACTAAAGCATTGCCAATATACAAGTGACACTTTCGGGTGTTAGGCAACAAGATTGAGGCAATGCAATGCAGTTGTCGATGAAGCAGGAAGCTCCGACCTCTTTAGGTCGTGAGTACTTCACTTTCAATGGTAGAATTAGTAAATATAAATTATCGTAATATTGTTGAGATTCTCACTGTTTCAAAAAAAGCCCAAGAGACAAGCGGTCATCTCAACAAAAAAAGCTAGAGGAGATGAAATTACAATGGGTGGGCTACAAGTGCAATCGTCAATGCGAACACAATTTTTGATCATGATGATAGGTGCCTCACTGGTTACTATGATCTGCATAGGCGGAATCTTTTTCAAGAGTATGCTCGATAACACCGAAGAACAAGTCGCAACCTACAAGGCTACACTTGTCGAAGATGTTGAGCGTGAATTGAAGATCGAAACGGAGACCGCAATCAGCGTAATCGATAATGTTTACAAACGTCAACAGGCAGGACAACTCACTCAAGAACAGGCGATGACAGAGGCCGCCGCTCTGATCCGCAACCTCCGCTATGACAACGGTGCAGGTTATTTCTGGATTGATACCTACGAAGGCGTCAATGTTGTCCTTCTGGGCAGGGCTGAAGTCGAAGGCAAGAGCCGCATAAACGCTACTGACCCCCACGGCAAGCAGTTCATCAAAGAGATGATCGAGAACGGCCAAAAGTCCGGCGGCGGCTACACTGATCTAATGTTTGCCAAGCCTAATCAGACCGAGCCTCTGCCAAAGAGAAATTATACCGCCTCCTTCGCTCCCTATCGCTGGATTGTCGGTACAGGCGTGTGGATTGATTATATTGATGAAAAAGTTGCCGCCGTTCAACAGAAGGCTGATGATGAGTTCCATTCCAACTTTATGATGTCGGTTATCGTTATGGTTGTGCTTGAGGTGATTCTTATCGCTGCTTCTTTCGTCCTTTCCAAGAGAATGATTCAACCTATCAGAGATTTGACGGAGACTGTCGAAGTCCTTGCAACAGGCGACTTCCGTGATAAAGGGCTTGAGCGTGTAGATACCACTCGCGGTGATGAGATTGGCTTGATGGGTGAGGCTGTGCTGAGTCTCCGCAAGAATGTTCACAGCATGGTATCTCGCGTTGTTGAGGCAGCGGAACAGGTCGCAGCGGCGTCCGAGCAGCTCACCGCCTCTGCAGATCAATCCTCACTGGCAATCAATCAAGTCGCTGAATCTATAGTGAGAGTTGCCGGTGCTGCCACTGAGCAGTTCACTGAGGTTGAAAACGCCACTCATCAATCCGAGCAGCTCATGAAGAATATGAATACCTTCACTGACACTCTGTCCGCGTCCAGCAGTAAGATTCAAGAGACGAACAACGCCGCAGAGCAGGGCGGCAAGAGCGTGGCCGATGCTGTCGACCAGATGAAGATTATTGAGAGTTCCGTCAGTGACGCCTCTACCGTCATTGCACAGCTTGGCGAAGAGTCCGACAAGATTGGCAAGATTGTCGATGCCATTGCCGCTATAGCTGACCAGACCAACCTCCTCGCCCTCAACGCCGCCATTGAGGCAGCTCGTGCCGGTGAACACGGCAGAGGCTTTGCCGTTGTTGCTGATGAAGTCCGCAAGCTCGCCGAGCAATCTCAGACCTCCGCCCAGGAGATTTCCAACTTGATTGGATCCATTCAAGAAAAAGCCCAAGATGCCGTCCGCTCAATGCAGGACAGTGTCAAGCAGGTGCAGAGCGGTGCCAACTCCGTCGATGGTGCAGGCAGGACATTCAAAGAGATTGTCACTATGGTCACTGATGTTGCCGAAGGTTCCGGACGTATGGAGGCCATTGTTGCCGATCTCGTCGGCAGTACTGATGTAATTACTCAATCTGTCGACCATATCAACACCAAGAGCCGCGAAGTGGCGAAAGAGTCCGAGACTGTCTCTGCTGCAAGCGAAGAGCAGACAGCCACAATGCACGAGATTGCAGACGCCAGCCGCTCCCTCGCAATGCAGGCACAGCAAATGCAGGAAGTTATTGCCAAGTTCAAGATTTAACAATTTTGATAGAGTAATCAAAAAAAGAGGCACTCATTATGCGGGTGTCTCTTTTAGATTTATCTTCACTTTAGAAACGGAGAGCCGTTTTCAACTTTTTGAGATCAATATCAGTGACAGCTTCAGGGTGTTTGCGAAGATAGTTTTGATGCTCCTCTTCGGCAATGGTGAATTTTTTCAGACGAGCCGCCCTTGCTAAACACTTCCTGGCAAATTTCGGATTGCTGTTTGGATCGTTTATCGTCAAACCGACGCAGGAGACTGCGGGCTGCTTGCCGCGGTTGGCAATAAAATTCAGGTGTAGCTCTATCTGCGGTTCATCTTCGCCGCTGGTGTAATAGACACCGGCTTGTTGAGTATAAGGATCAACAACGGCAAAGAGAATATCCATCAACATTGACAGATCCATTTTTTTGGGATTAAATTCAATTTCAATGCCGCTCTCTTTAGTGCCGTCCGAAGTCTCAATATAGCCCGCCACACTGCTCAAAACGCCTGGGACATCACTGAAAACCTCTTGCAGTTCGTGAAAATCACCGCCGCTGAAATATATTTTCTTAGTGTACATATCATTGCCTCACAGTATAATTTAAATTTTAAATTGACCGATAGCGGTCTGCATTTCCATAGCAAGGTTTGCAAGGGCTTGAGAGGCGGCGGCAATCTCTTCGTTAGATGCGGATTGAGTTTGCGTTGCGCCGGAGATAGCCTGTGTCCTCTCGTCAGTCGCGCGGCTTGCCTTGTCAATGGAGTCAGTTGCCTCAACAATATGCTTTGCACCGTCGGAGACCGTCTTAACTGATTGATTGATATTTTACAACATAAAACTATCTTTGTCTACAATTTTTGTATTTGTATTCGATAATTGTCAATAGAAAATTTTGAATCGGAGAATATTTGAGACAAGCCCTTGAATATTCTCCTTTTTTTTGATATGATATGTGTTAATATGAAAGTTGCTATAATAATGGGTAGTGATTCTGACTGGTCGGTGATGAAGTCGGCTGTTGATACTCTCCGCAGTTTCGATATTCAATTTGATATAACCGTAGCCTCAGCTCACCGCACGCCCAATAAAGTTCGCGACTATGTCCTGACTTCCGTTGAGGCAGGTACTAAGGTATTCATCGCCGCGGCGGGCTGTGCCGCACACCTTGCAGGTGTCGTTGCAAGCTATACCACTGTGCCTGTTATCGGAGTTCCTATCAGTTCGGAGCCGTTCAAGGGTTTTGATTCGCTGATGTCGACTGTCCAGATGCCGCCCGGTGTTCCTGTTGCGACTATGGCAGTCAACGGTGCTAAAAATGCCGCGCTCTTTGCTGTCCAAATTCTCGCCGTTGCTGATGAAGATATTCACAAAAAGCTGACTGCCTACCGTGAGAAGATGGCGGCTGACGTTGAGAAAAAATCTGAACATCTCAAAGAACTGGTAAATAACATCTAAAAATATACAGGAGGGTCTTCTGTGAAGAAAAAATTAATCTCAAGCATTTTGGCAGGTCTGTTTGCCTTCAGTGTGGCTTTTACTGCACAAACTCAAGCAGCCACCCGCGATGAAATTGCCGCTATTCAAGTCAAAACGGCAGCAGACTTCAAATATTGGAATGACAATTCGCCAACCAAGCAAAAGATTATTAAATTTGTCGAAGAGGCAACAAATCCCAACAGTAAAAACTATATTCCGCCCGAAGACAGAATAGTCACTACTGATATGGACGGGACTTTTTACTGCGAGACTGCGCCCTTGTACTTCCAAGAGACAATGTTCTTCTATCGTGTCCTTGAAGATGAAAACTATCAAGCCCCGAAAAAGATTGTCAACTTCGCAAAAAAAATTAAGCCAAAGGTCTACAATAAGACGGGTCTGACACCTGCCGAGAATAAAACCTTATATCAATGGCTTACCAAGGCTTATGAGGGAATGACACCCGAAGAGTACAGGGCTTATGTCAGAAATTTTATGGACACCAATGAAACCGGCTTGACGAATTTAAAGCGCGGTGAGGCTTTTTATCTGCCTATGGTAGAGATTTACTCCTATCTCGCCAACAACGGTTTTACCGTTTATGTTGATTCGGCTTGCGGCGTCGATACCACCCGCGAGCTGGTTGGAGATATTCTCCCCATTGACTATGACAGGATCCTCGCCTCTGATTTCGTCTATACCTCAACCGGCATGGGCAAAGAGGCGGCGAGAGAGCATTTTTACGATCGCCACAAGGAAAAAATTGTTATCTCCGGTGAAACTTTAATCGAAAATGGCAAGACTGCAAAAATCTTCTCCATTCTCAATCAGATCGGCAAAAGCCCCGTCCTTGCCTTTGGTAATTCCACCGGCGACAGCGGTATGTTGGAATACACCCTGCAGAACAGCAAATATCACACCGAAGCATTTTTTGTAATTTGCGACGATGTTGAACGTGAGCTCGGCAACCTTGAGCGTGCCAAGAAAGATAGAGATTTAGCCCTCAAACGCGGCTGGAATCCCATTTCCATGCACGATGAATTTAAAACCATCTACGGCGACAATGTTAAACGTGAAAAATAAATGACATATATTGAAGGGAGCAGTAAATAAATTCAGATTATGACAAATGATTTAGTTATTATTAATACGTTCATACTCTACATTGGCTTGATGATGGGCATAGGTGTCTATTATTATCGCCGTACTAAGAATATGAGCGATTATTTTTTGGGCAACCGCAAACTTGGTGCCTGGGTAACATCTTTGAGTGCTGAGGCGTCGGATATGAGCGGCTGGATGTTGATGGGGCTGCCGGGTTTTGCCTATGTTGCCGGTCTCAACGCCGGCTGGATTGCCGTGGGACTCGGTCTCGGCACACTCGCAAATTGGAAATTAGTCGCGTCGCGTCTTCGTAAGTATACCGAACTCGCCAACAATTCTTTGACGCTGCCGGACTTTTTGCAGAATCGCTATCACGACAAGAGCGGACTTCTTAGGATAGTGCCGGCAATATTTATTTTGATATTCTTCATTCTGTATGCCTCGTCGGGTTTCGTTGCTGCAGGCAAACTCTTTGAGACGGTCTTTGGTCTGCCTTACGAGCTTGCAATCTTCATCGGTGCAGGTTCCGTCGTCTTCTATACGTTGATTGGCGGCTTTCTCGCGGTGTCAAGGACGGACTTCATTCAAGGCGTGATGATGTTCTTTGCGATCCTGATTGTGCCGATATGTGCAGCAATGATGCTCGGTGGTTTCGGTGATACGATTGCGGCTATCAGCAGCCATAACGAGACAATGTTTCACCCGTTTATAAATCCCGACGGCTCAACGATAACCTTTATTGAGATCATCTCACTGCTTGCCTGGGGTCTCGGCTACTTCGGGCAGCCCCACATCTTGGTAAGGTTTATGGCGATAAGTTCCAGCAAAGAAATACCCCAGGCCACGCATATCGCCATGACTTGGGTCACTATATCGCTTGCCGCGGCAGTTGCCGTCGGTATGGTCGGTGCAGTATATCTCACCACACCGCTGGACGGTACAAATACCGAAACGGTCTTCCTGGTGATGACTAATTCGCTATTCCCGCCGGTTATAGCCGGATTGGTACTTTCGGCAGTGCTGGCGGCTATAATGTCAACGGCCTCATCACAACTTCTGGTTGCTGCCTCCGCCTTTGCCAATGATTTCTATCATATGGTGCTGAGAAAAGATGCCGATCAGAAGGAACTTGTCTGGATTTCACGTGCTTCCGTTTTGGTGATTGCCTCAATATCCGTGTTCCTTGCATTCAATCCTGACAGTTTCATACTTGATATGGTTGCCTATGCTTGGGCGGGATTCGGCGCAGCGTTCGGTCCTGCAATCTTGATGAGCTTGTTCTGGAAACGTGCCACCCGAAATGGCATCATTGCCGGCATTATCGTCGGCGGCGTGACTGTCATCATTTGGAAACAGCTTGAACTCTTCGGTCTCTATGAGATCGTCCCCGGTTTTATTCTTTCATTGATTGCAATCTACGCTGTCAGTCTCATGGATAAGGAACCTGCAAAAGAGTTGACTGATACTTTCGAGGCAGTTGATCGCAGCGATATTTAATCAGATTAATTAAAGCCTTCGTCCATAGCCTTTGTCAAATTCTCACCGAACTTTTTTGTAAGGTGAGTTTTTTCTTTGAGGGCAAAATTCGTCGGTGTATACTTTACTCTTTCATTATTGAAAAGAGTTTTTTTATTTGTGAGGCTATTTTTTTGTTGAGATTTTCCTTCGAGTGGTGTATACTGTTGATAATTAATATTGCAGGGGGAATAAATATGTTTGTTGCAGAAAGAATGACCAAGCATCCCGTCACTGTCTCGTCAGAAACATCAATAAGCGATGCGGCAAAATTGATGAAAAAAAATCACTTTCACAGAATGTTAATAGTTGACAATGGAAAACTTGTCGGATATTTCAGCGATCGCGATGTTATGAGAGTGGCACCTTCACCGGCAACAACCCTTTCACGCTACGAGATCCGCTCTCTGCTTGACAAGATGAAAGTCAAAGAGATCATG
>CAJODU010000140.1 GCA_905233325.1 uncultured Selenomonadaceae bacterium | reverse complement strand
ATTGCCGGTGTTATGGAATTGATTATGAGAGTGATTACGGCGGTATTTTTGGTTGATGCTTTCGGATATGTTGGAGCTTGTTTAGCCGCACCGCTTGCGTGGATTGGAGCCTGTGTGCCGCTTGCGGTGTCTTACTTTATGACTCGAAAAGAATTGTGCCGCGCTCATGCTCAGGAATATCAAACTGATATTTGATAATAGTGCTGAATTGTGATAAAATAAATGAATTAAATTATTGGAGGCAATTTAGATGTTAGACATTAAATTTGTACGTGACAATCTCGACGTTGTTAAGACTATGCTCAAAAATCGCAATAATCCGCTCAATCTGGACGGTTTTATCGACCTTGAAAAGAAACGCCGCGAAGTTCTCAACGAGACAGAGCAGCTCAAAACCAAGCGCAACACCGTTTCAAAGCAGATTGGTGCCATGAAGAAGGCAGGACAGGATACTTCTGCCATCTCTGCTGAAATGCGTGAAGTCGGCAATAAGATCAGCGACCTTGACGGACAGCTCCGCGACATTGAGGCTGAATTGCGTGATATTCTCCTGCACATTCCCAACATGCCAAAAGATGATGTGCCGATTGGCAAAGATGACAGCGAAAATCCTGAAGTCCGCCGCTGGGGTGAGCCTCGCAAGTTTGACTTTGAGCCTAAAGCTCATTGGGATATTGGCGAAAATCTGGACATTCTCGACGCCGAGAGAGCAGGCAAAGTTACCGGTGCTCGTTTCACCTTCTACAAAGGGCTTGGTGCTCGCCTTGAGCGTGCCTGTATCAACTTTATGATGGATCTTCACTCAACTAAGCACGGTTACAAGGAAATGCTTGCTCCTTATATCGTCAATAAGGACAGCATGATTGGTACAGGTCAACTTCCGAAGTTCGCCGAGGATATGTTCAAACTTGAGGGGCTTGATTATTATCTTGTGCCGACTGCCGAAGTGCCGACGACTAATTATCATCGTGATGAAATACTCAATGGTGATCAACTGCCCGAATACTTTAGCTGCTATACCGCTTGCTTTAGAGCCGAGGCGGGTGCTGCCGGTCGCGACAGTCGCGGTCTTATTCGTCAGCACCGATTCAATAAGGTCGAGCTGATTAAATTCACCAAGCCGGAAGAGTCCTGGGACGAACTTGAGAGTATGGTTGCAGCCGCTGAAGATGTCTTGAAAATTTTGGAGATACCTTACAGGGTTGTTCTCCTCTGCACGGGCGATATGAGTTTCACATCAGCCAAAACTTATGATATTGAGGTTTGGATGCCGGCACAGAATAAGTATCGTGAGATTTCTTCCTGTTCCAACTGTCTTGACTATCAAGCCCGCAGAGCTAACATTAAATTCCGCCGTGACACTAAATCAAAGCCGGAATTTGTCCATACTCTCAATGGTTCCGGCATTGCTGTTGGTCGTACAGTTGCGGCAATCCTTGAAAATTATCAGCAAGAAGATGGCAGTGTAATAGTCCCAAAGGCACTTATTCCTTACATGTGCAATGTTGAAGTAATAAGTAAGTAATATCTTATTGCCATTGCAATAAAATGAGGAGACTCTCAAGACGTTTGCTGTCTGAGTCTCCTCGTATTATTTTATTCTCAATGTCGTATGATGATTAGATAGCTTGGAAGGCTTGATCGAGATCCCAAATGATGTCGTCAATGTGTTCAGTGCCGATGGAAAGGCGAATTGTTGAAGGAGTAATTCCTGAGGCAAGTAACTCTTCTTCGGTCATTTGTGAATGAGTTGTAGAGGCAGGGTGTATAACCAAGGATTTAACATCAGCGACGTTTGCAAGCAGTGAAAAGATTTTCAAATGATCTATGAATTTTTGAGCAGTTGCTGCATCTCCCTTAATCTCAAATGTAAAAATTGATATACCGCCATTCGGCAGATATTTTTTGTAAAGCTCGTGATCAGGGTGATCTTTAAGCGCAGGGTGATTAACCTTTGCGACTTTTTTATTTTTGGACAAATATTCGACAACCTTCAATGAATTTTCAATATGTCTTTCAACTCTCAAGGACAAAGTTTCGGTACCCTGCAGGAGCAGGAAAGCGTTAAAAGGCGAAATAGCCGCACCGGTATCACGAAGAATAATAGCACGTATATAAGTCACAAAAGCGGCTGCCCCAAGTGCTTTGTAAAAACTTACACCGTGATAGCTTGGATTAGGCTCAACAAGCCACGGGAAACGGCCTGATTTTTCCCAGTTAAATTTGCCGCTCTCAACGATAACGCCACCTAAAGTAGTGCCGTGACCACCAATAAATTTAGTTGCTGAATGTACGATAATATCAGCACCATATTCAAAAGGACGAATCTGATAAGGCGTTGCAAAGGTGTTGTCAATGACAAGTGGAATTTTGTGCTTGTGAGCAATGTCCGCTACAGCCTGAATGTCAATGAGGTTTGCATTAGGATTGCCAATAGATTCAATGAAGATGAATTGTGTATTATCCTGAATTGCGTCCTCAAAAACTTTTACACCTTTGGTTGGATCTACAAAAGTAGTAGCGACGCCGGTGTCTTTGATGGTATGTTCAAAATAATTGTAAGTACCACCGTAGATGGTCGTTGCGGCAACGATATGTTGACCGTTGTGAGCAAGTGCTTGAGCAACATAAGCCACAGCCGCTGCGCCGGAAGCAACAGCCAACGCTGCCGAGCCACCCTCTAATGCGGCAATTCTTCTTTCAAATACATCTTGCGTCGGATTAGTTAAACGACCATAAATGTTGCCGGCATCACGAAGAGCAAATCTGTCAGCCGCATGTTGTGCGTCGTGAAATACATAAGATGTTGTCTGATAAATCGGTACAGCTCTGGCATCTGTCACAGGATCGGCTTGTTCTTGACCAACGTGCAGTTGGAGTGTTTCAAATTTATATTTGTGTTCCTCGTTCATTTTTTAATCCTCCTAAAAAAATAAAACATATATATTTGATATGTATATATTATATTGCTTTATTTAGATCGTGTCAATATTTTATTTTTAATTTTAACATTGAGATTATCACAAACTTTTACCATCAGATTTTTCATCAACAATATTAATATTATTTAATTTTACCTTTAAAATTCTACGAACGGAATCATTGATACGATCTTCAGATATTTCACCATTTTGAACAGCTTCCAAAATTCCAAGGTATACTTCCTGTTCATGCTGATAGTCGTGACAAACTAACAGAATATCGGCACCCGCTTTGATTGCCTTTACTCCAACACTAGTAAAGGTATTGTGATTTGATATTGCACCCATTTCTAAATCATCAGTTATGATGATACCATCAAAATTAAACTGTTTTCTCAACAAATTCGTCATAATTTCATATGATAATGTAGCAGAATTTTCCTCATCAAGTGACGGATATTTTAAATGTGAAATCATAATCATAAATTTATCTTGCTGGTGTTTGTCTATGATAAATTTAAAAGGAAATATATCTTCTTTTTCGAGTGTTTCACGTGAAACATCAATTGATGAAATCTCTTGATGTGGATCGGAAGTACGTTTACCAATACCTGGAAAATGTTTCAGACAGTAAATTAAATTTTCCTTTTCATAACCTTTTGCGGCACTGTCCAAAAATGTTGCAACCGTTGAAGGATCC
>CAJODU010000139.1 GCA_905233325.1 uncultured Selenomonadaceae bacterium | reverse complement strand
TGATTGTATCAATCGAACAGGAGAGACAGGCTCCCAAACCGCAGCCCATTCTCTTCTCAAGTGACACTTGGCAGGGTATATTACTTTCTTTGGCGAGAGTGGCAACTCTCCTCATCATAATTTCAGGACCGCAGGTAAGGATTGCGGTATACTTATTCTTGCTCAGGACTTCCGGCAATAATTCAGTCACAAAGCCATGAAACCCTGCACTGCCGTCATCAGTAGCAATAAATAATTCATCAGTCAAAGGTTCAAATTCACCCTGCCAAAGATCAGCTTCCGCTTTATTCTTGCCGCCGATCAATACATCTGCAGATTTAATCTCACTTGCAGCAAAAATCAGAGGAGCAAGCCCAAGTCCGCCGCCAACAAGCAGCACTTTACCCTCAAGCAAGCTGAAACCATTTCCCAATGCTCCAAGCAGATTGACCTCACCGGATTGAAGACTTGACAAATACTTCGTTCCGTGACCGACAACGCGATAAAACATTGTGACTTGACCTTCTTTGATAGCGGCAATACCAAAAGGACGCCTCAAAGTAAATTCATTCGACGGAAGACGAACTTGAATAAATTGCCCCGGCTTGCCGCTCATGTCAGCCCTGACAGTGAGGCGGTAAATATCATCAGCAACACAAACATTATTGATTATTTCAGCGTTAATGAGACTTTTCATATAATTTTTCCTCACTCTCAGCCATATTCTTTACAGTGTGATGCTTGCCCTTCTTTTGCATTTCCGGCGGCGTGTTCCAGCGTTTTTGGAACCATAGCCACTGCGTCGGATATTCTTTGACGACATCTCCAATGATTTTGGTTATGTCAATCGTAAGTTTGAGCAGATCCTCATCAACATTGCCGCTGTCCTCATAGTGCATAGCCTCATAGACTTTGACTTTATGCCTGCCGTTGGGTTGGCGAATGATAAACATCGGAAGGACAGGTGAGCCGAACTTTCTGGCGAAGACCGCCGCACCCATAGGCGTTGAGGCAATTTTACCGAGGAAAGGTATAAATGCACCACCCGGACCGCCATCTTGATCAGCTAGGAATCCCAAAATCTTGCCCTTCTTGAGAGCACGACCGGCAGATAATAACTCACTGGTTCCGCGTGTGAATATCTCAACATGTACTGTAGCTCTTAAATCGTCAAGTGCTCTTGAATATTCGGCATTAGGCTGCATTTTGGCAATCGCCGTGACAGGATAGCCATTTAGTGCCACTGCACCGCTCATCCATTCCCAAGTACCGACGTGACCTGTTACGACAACGATACCATGACCCTCGGCAAACGCTTTATCAATACGCTCTTTATGCTCAAATTCCACATATTCATCTACATTTTCCGGCGTTAAATTCGGCATATATAAAATATCAAGCATATTTCGAGCCAGATTCACAAACGAGGCACGGACTATTTTTTTTGCTTCTGACTCTGAAATGTTCAAGGCCGGCATCATCTGTGCTATGGCACGATTTCTCTGCTTTTTGACGACAAGATAATAAATATTGCCCAAAATTTTGCCAATAAACAGCAGTAGATCATAAGGCAGACAACGAACAAGCCGACTTATAAACATCAGCGTCTTATAAAGCATTGTTTACACACTTCCCACTATTCAGATTGAATTGAATTAAAAAGATTGTTTAATTAGTTGAGAGATCGCCGCCATAGAGAATAAAATTTATAAGTTCCGCCATCTCCGATTTAGCTGCATAAGGTCTAAAAGGTCTGCTGCGATTGTTTGACTCCAATATACTTCTGGTATCGTACTCAAGAATTTGAGAAGACACTATCTGATAAGTCTGCTCCTTGTGATTGATTCTCACATTGTAAACATACATTTTATTTAAATTTGCCTTAACAACAGCGATCTTAGCTGCAACAAATTCAGGATTTTCAATCTTAACGCTGTCAATATCGACATAATAACCTGTTGTATCTTCAGCATCAACAAATTGGAAATTTTCAGCAAAACAAATAGAAGAATTATTCACAGAAAACAAGATTGCCATTGTAAGTACGACAATCTGCAACATTCGAGAAAAATTTTTTTGCATGAACTCGTTCCTTTCCTATCTATAGCTAAAAAAGATATTTCGATTAATTTTTTATCAGCCAAAATAATCTTCAATACCGTCAAGTATACCCTGGGCAGCTTTTTCTACACCCTCTTTAGAATTTAGAAGACTCTCTTCTTGTGGGTTGGATATAAACGCAAGCTCAACGAGAATAGCGGGCATATCGGTATTTCTCACCACATAAAAGTTGCAGGGCTTAGTACCGCGACTTGGAGTTTTAAGCTGCTCAATCAAGGCGGGGTGTACACTTTCGGCAAGTCTCTTTGATTCATCTGCTCCTTCAGCGAAATAATAGCAGGTCGTTCCGCGTGAAGCAGGATTTGTAAAGCTGTCGGCGTGTATGGAGATGAAAATATCAGCCTCTGCCTCGTTTGCAATATCGCAACGGGATTTGAGTTCCTCAATATCGGTTGCATGTCGACCTTTTGGCGCAACTTCCACATCAGTACGACGTGTCATAATAACTTCAGCACCCTCAGCCAGAAGAAGTTTTTCAAGCTCCAGAGCAACTTTCAAGGTTACGGTTTTTTCCATAACACCGCTGGGACCTATTGCACCGGCATCATTGCCGCCGTGACCCGGATCTATTACGATAACTTTATCCTCCAACGCCGTCAATTCATCTAATTTTTTATCAATGTCACTTTTGTCGCTGTCATCTTTTTTGGATTTTTTATCTTTTTCGTCCTTTTTATCCTTCTTGTCTTTTTTATCTTTCTTGTCCTTTTTATCCTTTTTGTCCTTTTTATCTTTCTTGTCTTTTTCCTTATCGTCTTTAGATTTTTCGTCCTTTTCTTTTTCTGAAATATTTGGTCTGATTATCTCGATGCCGGTTTTTGGATCTGTTTCAACTGAAGGTTTTTTGAAAGGCTCGTCGACTTCCTCTACTCTGGTGACGCTGATACTTCCACCGCCTTCATTGAGTTTATCAATAAAGTTAGATTGTTCGGCATCGGAACCAATATCAATGACGAGGCGTCCACCACTGTTTCCGCCGTCAATATAAAAAATATTATTTTCTGCTGAAGTCTCTACAACCACCCTTACCACAGTTTTGTCAAATTGTGCAATTCTGATTCTGGAGGCGGCTGTAGAATCTAACTCTATATCTCTTGGAACATTTTTTCCAATCCATGCGTTATCTATATCAATTACTATGCGTGACGGATTTTCCAAAAACATTTCTTTATGGTCAATCTGTCTTGTAACATCTAAAACTAATCTTATTCTGCCATTGCCCGTGCTATAACGTATATTTTTGACTTCCGCCATGTTGGCAGCCTGTGCAGAAAATGAACTTGCCTCTTCTGCCTCAGCCGTCTCGGCTTCCTGTATGACAAACAATACAGCAAAAAAAAGCAGGAGGCCGGACAGCAATTTGTTAAGCATCGAATACCTCCTCTTACTCTAATTTTTTTATAGTTTAACAGCAAAGAGGCTAAAAGTCAACTTTTTTTCATAAAATCAATTTATCGTACTACTGTTCCAGAGCTTGCTGCGAAGGACTTTGTAATAATCCTTGTCTTCAAACTTGACAATATGAGCAGT
>CAJODU010000138.1:7364-8392 GCA_905233325.1 uncultured Selenomonadaceae bacterium | reverse complement strand
GCGATTGCTCCGAAACGGACTTCTTTGCCGTCGATTGTGACTTCAGTGGCACAAGTTTTTGAGTAAGTATCAGTTGTGATGATTGCATTTCCGGCGTTGACGCTGCCATCTTTCGAGAGTTCCTTGACTGCTGCTTTGATACCGGCCTCCATCTTGTCCATAGGCAGATTTACACCTATAACGCCGGTTGAGGCTACAATAACGCTGTCTTCACGACAGTTTAACTCATTAGCCGTGATCTTGCACATCGTCTCGGCGTCACGGATACCCTGCTCGCCGGTGCAAGCATTGGCACAACCGGCATTTGCGACGATTGCTTGAGCTGTTCCCGTTTTGACGACTACCTTGCTGACTCTGACTGGAGCAGCAGCAACTTGATTTTGAGTAAATACACCCGCGACAGCAGCCTCTTTCTCAGAATAAATCACAGCAACGTCAAGATTGCCATTCTTCTTGATACCTGCCCTTACACCCGCCGCTTTATATCCCTGCGGATATGCAACACCTGACAATTTATGTTCCTCACTAAACATTCATTTCACGCCTTTCATCAAAATTTCAATTTATCGAATACATTATAGAATACGTTAATGGAAAAATCAAGCAAAATCAGCAATCTGCAATATAATTCGCTGATTTTTAAGAATATGTGTTCATAAAAATAATGTGTTATAATAAAAATATTATGAGAGAAAAATATGAAACAGATTTAACAGATGAGCAATGGGAAAAAATAGAGCCATTGTTTGTCGGAATGAGAAAAAGAAAATGGGAAAAGAGAGAAGTGGTCAATGCAGTTCTGTATCTTGTAAAAACAAGGTGTCAATGGAGAAATCTTCCCTATGATTTCCCATCGGCTTTTACGGTACACAGCTTCTATCGCAGAGCCAGATTGAGTGGTTTATGGGATAGAATCCAAGACGGAAACGCCATATAGTCGTAGATACAATGGGGAATTTATTATCGGTAAAGGTAAAAGGCAGAGGGCTTTCATATAATACCAAAGCGATGGGTAGTAGAGAGGACAT
>CAJODU010000138.1:0-7351 GCA_905233325.1 uncultured Selenomonadaceae bacterium | reverse complement strand
CTGGTTAAATCATTCTCGAAGGTTGAGTAAAGATTATGAGATAATAACAACTTCAGAAGAAGCCATGATAACAATTTCTCATTTCCATACTCTTATCAAACGCTTATGAACACTTATTCTAAATAGAATTATAATACATTCCTAAAAATTTCTCAATCAAGTTGAAAAAAGTGCTGTCATTTCTTCATTTATATTTATTTTACAGGAAAATTTTTTTCTTTTGCAAGTCAAAAAATTTTTCTGAAACGCATGTGCAATAGTGAAGATTTTCTATTGACTTCACAAAGATAATATTTTATAATAATTATAAATTTTTTGAAAATATCGATTTTGTATTTGATTTTGGGAGGGAAATTTTTGATGGGTAAAACAAAAGATCTCAATCGTGAAATTGTCAACATTCCGTCTTTGATAAGCGATTATTACACGCTTAAACCGAATATTGAAGACAAGACGAATAAAGTGGCATTCGGCACTTCAGGACACAGAGGCAGCTCAAAGAAGAACAGCTTCAATGAAGAACACATTGTCGCCATTGCCCAAGCAGTGCTTGAACACCGCACAAAAGAAGGCGTCACCGGCCCGCTCTATATCGGAGCTGACACTCACGCACTCTCTGAACCTGCACTTCGCAGCTGTGTTGAAGTTTTGGCAGCCGCGGGCGTTGAGCTCATTCTCTCTAATGACTTTGATCCTGTGCCTACCCCTGTCGTTTCTCGTATAATCCTTAATCACAATCACGATCCCAAGAACAAGACAAAACAAGCTGACGGTTTGGTTATCACGCCTTCACACAATCCACCTACTGACGGCGGTATCAAATATGACCCGACCACCGGCGGACCTGCCAGCAAAGAGGCAACTGATATTATCCAAAATCGTGCCAACGAACTCATTAAAGAGGGAATCGGCAAAATCAAGCGTGTATCCTTTGAGAAGGCAATCAAGCAGGATAATGTCCACTTCTTTGATTATGTCACTCCTTATGTCAAGGCTCTCAAAAATGTCGTTGACATGGAGGCAATCGCCAATTCCGGCTTAAAGATCGGTGCTGATCCTCTCGGCGGCTCCGGTATCTTCTACTGGGATTACATTGCTGAAGAGTACGGAATCAAGAATCTCACCGTTGTCAATCCTTACATTGATTATACTTTCAAATTCATGCCTAAAGATCACGACGGCAAGATCCGTATGGACTGCTCCTCACCTTGGGCTATGGCGAACCTGATCAAGATGAAGGACGAATATGATATAGCGTTCGGCAATGATACTGACTATGATCGCCACGGTATCGTCACTCCGCAAGGTCTGATGAACCCCAATCACTACCTCGCTGTCGCCATTAATTACCTCTTCACCCATCGCGAGGGCTGGAGCAAAGATGCAATGATCGGCAAGACGCTGGTTTCCAGTTCATTGATTGATTATGTCGGCAAAGGTATCAATCGCAAGGTCTGTGAAGTTCCTGTCGGTTTCAAGTGGTTTGTTGATGGTCTGCTTGACGGCTCCATGGGCTTCGGCGGCGAAGAGTCTGCAGGTGCGTCCTTCCTCTGCAAGGACGGCTCCGTCTGGACAACCGACAAAGACGGCATTATCATGGATCTGCTGGCAATCGAAATCACCGCAAAGACCGGCAAAAATCCTTCACAACACCATAAAGAACTCACCGACAAATATGGCGTCAGTTACTATGCTCGCAAAGATACCCCTGCAACTCCTGAGCAGAAAGCCGCTCTCGGCAAGCTCTCACCTGAAAACCTCAAGGCAGACACCCTCGCCGGCGACAAGATCACTGCCAAACTCACTAAAGCTCCGGGTAACGGTGCATCAATCGGCGGCTTGAAAGTCGTCACGGACAAAGGCTGGTTTGCAGCTCGTCCTTCCGGCACTGAGGATATGTGCAAAGTCTATGCTGAGAGTTTCGTCAGTGAAGATCATCTCAAACAGATTCAAAAAGAGGCTCAAGATATTGTGGCTTCTGTTGTGTAATAGATCCGCTAGTTGTCAGCATATAGCAGTGGCAATCCGTCATCTGCTGTATGCTATTTTTTTGCCATTTGTAATTGATTGCTTATTATTTGCAATGACAATTTAGGAATTTAATCCTATTTGTAATTGATTGCAGATAAGTACTTGTCAAATGAAAAATGTTGTGCTATCATACAATCAGTTCAAGCGAAACGCTTGATTCAATCAATGAATTGTAGTTCTCGACCACTTGAGAGGCAAATTCAAAGTAATGAAGGCAGAGGAAACATGGACACTCTCCAAGTCAAAACTTTGATACAAGCCTCCATAAAGTGGAAACAAGGAGGCATTTTATAATGAAAAGTAAGTTTCTTTCAGCGATGACGACTGCATTGGTCGTCGGTGCAGCGTCAACAACATTTGCGGCGGCGATTATGATGCAGTTACCCAGCTTGCAGCTGATGGCGTTATCGAAGGTTATGGTGACAACACCTATCTCGGTAACCGCAACATCACCCGTTACGAAATGGCACAAATGGTTGCAAGAGCAATGGCAAAAGGCGGCAACGTCAGCGGTGCTGATAAGGCAACTCTTGACAAACTTCAACAAGAATTTGCTGATGAACTCAACAACCTCGGCGTTCGCGTTTCTGAACTTGAAAAATATTCCGATAAAGTTAAGTGGACCGGTGAGTTGCGTTATCGTTACATAAGCGATCGTAGAGATACTACCGATGCTTACGGTACTAAGACAAAGAAAAAGGTCAATGATGATTGGGTACATTTCCGTTTGTTCCCGACTGCAGAAGTCAACAAGCATTGGCAAGTCAAAGCTCGTATGACTGCTACCTATCATATGGATCAAGATGATACGGGTACTTTCAAAATGACTTGGGGCATGGCTGAAGGTAATTACAATAAACTCAATATCAAAGTTGGTAAGCAGATATTCTACGATAATGTCGGTGATGGTCTTACTTTTGATACATTCTTCAGTGGTGCTCATATTCAATACGGAAGCAAGTGGAAGATTAGTGCTGAAGCCGGTCGTTTCGATCTTAGTGACACTTATCTTGATTATGTCAGTGATGATGAGGCAGCAAATTATCAAGGTGTTGAGCTTTCTTATGATACTGGTAGCAAGTTCTACATTGGTGGTTCTTATCGTCACTTTAACAGCGATGCTTTCAAGAATGCAGCAGCTTACAATATCAAGGGCAAGGTACAGGACGACGCTGACATTTGGGGCGTTGGATTAGGTTATAACCTTGATAAAAATGTCAAACTCTTCTATGCTTATGCTCAAAACCCGACCGCTGACGACTACAACAGAGCTTGGACTGGTCAGTTGAGCTACAAAGGCTCCAATAAAAAGAAAAACAGTTGGGGAGCTTGGGCAGCTTACCGCTATGTTGGTAGCAATGTCGCTCTTGTGCCTACCTATGATACCTACACCAAGACCGGCAACAAGAAGGGTGTTGAACTTGGCGTCAACTGGTCACCTCTTGACAATACGTTGACTTCATTCCAGTACTTCAACGGTAAGAGTCTTGATACCGATAAAGATACTGATGTCCTCTTCGCTCGTGCAAGCTGGTTCTTCTAATTAATGATAGATAAATATTGACTGAATATATAAATTATAGAATCTGCCATTTTGGCGGATTTTTTTTTATTTAATACGTTCTAAATACTTTGCAAAGTCCGTTGAAATTAAGGCTCATTTGTGCTAATAAATCTACAAAAGGAGAGATCACGATGGCTATCATTGAAAAAAGATCCGTTCAAGCAAAAAAAGGCAAGGGCGAAATTACAATCACTCATCTTTTGACACCACAGGAACTGGCTGATAAGTGTTCTATGTTCGCAAAGGTCACCATTCCACCCGGTGCATCAATCGGCACTCACTTCCACAATGGCAATACCGAGACCTACCACATTCTTCAAGGTGAAGCACTCTACAACAACAATGGTGAGGAAATCAAAATCACTGCCGGCACAACGACCTTCTGCCCTGACGGTGAGCAGCACGGCATTGAAAATATCGGCAGTGACGATCTTGTATTTATGGCATTGATTATCAACAATTAATTAACCTGAAAATCAAAAGATAGGATAGAATCTACAACTTTTATCTATCCTATCTATTTTTTTCGTTTCACTGAGGTCAAAAGAAAGAGCGAACAGTGTTCAACAGCATTTTGAAGAAAGATTTCTGCTCAACATCAGCTGTGGCGACAATCTTGGACTCCGCGACCTCTTTACCATCACAGAGGACGTGAACTTTACCGACGGTGTCGCCTTTTTTGATTGGTGCCTTCAGGAAAGTCGGAACATCATAATCAAGAGTATAAGCCTCGGCGTCGTCCTTGAAGACAGGCATTACTATCTCGTCAGTCGTTTTAACGGGCATGGAGTGCTTGCGGCCGGAGAGTACAGGCAAAGTGTCAACCGTCTCATTGGATTTGATAATCGTTGAATTTTCCACCTGCGAGAAACCATAGTCAAGAAGAGCTATAGAGTCATTCCACATGTATACACTGTCGAGGACAACGGCGATTAACTGTACACCGTTTCGATTAGAGGCAGAAACCAGACAGCGACCTGCCGCGTCGGTATAGCCGGTCTTGACGCCATTGCCGCCTTGATACAGCCACAGCATTTGATTTTCATTCCTCAGCAGATGAGTGGGATCATGAACCCAGGGAAAAGTTTGCTCCTTAGTACTGACTATCTCCTCAAAGTGAGGCAGTGAGTAGCCGTGTGCAGCGAGGATTGCCAAGTCATAGGCTGTAGTGTAATGGTTAGTATCCGGCAGACCGTTGGAGTTGGTGAAATGAGTGCCGGTTGCGCCGAGTTCCTTTGCACGCTGTGTCATGTGGGCTGCGAACTTCTGAACGCTGCCGTCAACATGTTCTGCAATGGCGATTGCGGCATCATTGCCGGAGACCATCATCATACCGCTTAACAGATCACCAAGCGGAACTTTGTCTCCAACTTCCAGCCAGAGAGTTGAACCTTCCGTGCCGGAGGCATTTTTACTGACAGTTACTATATCGTCAAGATTGCCATATTCCAACGCAGTTATCAGTGTCATCATTTTGGTCGTTGAGGCAGGAAACATTTTTCGGTGGGCGTCACGTTGATATATTATGTGTCCTGTCTTTGCCTCAATCACAACGGCGGAGGTTGCTGTCATGTTCGGCAGCTTGTCGGTTGGTGATACAGGCTTGGTGTTTTGCACCGGCGTTATGCTGTAGCCTGGGTTTAATCCTGATGCTGTGTTGGGCATGCTTGTTGATGGAGCAGTCATTTGCCCGCTAAGTTCTGTTGAATTTTGCAACATTTGCGATTCTGAGATTGGCTCTGCCGTTGTCGGTGAATACAACAGCATTGAAGAAGTTAAGGCCATTGCCAGAATTGATGCTCTTATTTTTCTTTTTGACTTCATGACTTTCACCTCGAAAGTTTATCTGCATATTGTCCGCGCTCTTCAATAGGAATTTTAAGAGCATCCATAGCCTGCTCTAAAGTGAGATTCAAATTTTGCATAAGATTTTTTAAATTGCCCAATGTGGCTAATACTATGCCTTCAGCTTTACCTTCAGCCTTGCCTTCAGCTTTACCTTCGGCTTTGCCTTCAGCTCTTCCACGCTCTTCACCTTGTCTCTCTCTTTCTCTGAGCAACATCTCAAAAGTCATATACTCCAACCTCCACTCCTTGGCTAATTTTACTCGTTCTACGTTGTTATCCACTTCTTCAGCTAATGGGTGTTCAATCTTACCACTTGCCACATAGTCAAGAAAGCCCTTCAATGCGTCATTTACATCATCGCCTATTGCTGTGGCATTCAGTATCACTTTAGTAGTACCATCTCCAAGCAGCAAGCCATTCTCTTCCAAACAACTTTCACGAAATGTGTACTTATGCAATCCGCGTTTGAAATGATCAAACGTACAGATGAATATTACATAAGACTCACCAAGTTGATCGTAGAATTGTCCTTTGCCAATTCTATCCATATCGATTAATCCTTGATAATATCTCATTCTCTTCCCAAGTGATTTGCTGTCAGTAAGTTGCATTTCAAGATTGAATGAGCGGCTGCCGTCCTTGACGTAAACATCAAGCCTTATGCCTTTACTGTCAAGCCTGGTCTGTAAGGTTTGCTCACGTTCCAGGTATTCAATGTGATCTATCTTTATATCAAGTATAACTTCTATAATTTTTCGACAGAGATCAGGATTAGTTTCCATCACTTTACTGAAGATGAAATTGTCTCTAATCGTTAATGATTCCCAATTATTCACTAATTCACCTCTTTTTCATATTAATTTTCTACATATTCTTTTCTATACAGTAGAGATTATTCCTCTATCATTCTGAAAAAATTCTGATAAATTTTGTAAAAAAATAATGCGGCTTTCGTCGCATGTCAATATATTATTCAGAAATCATTTTTCCTTCATAAAATCCTTATAACTCATTGCACGGGTGTGTTCGGTGTGTGCCCATTCATGATTATTGCGATTGACGAAACCTATAAAAATGATCGGAATCCATGAATAAATAAAAATCGGATAGAACAGCAGATAAAACCAAGCCTTGAGCTTTGCCTTGACTTTTATTAAAATTATCATCGGAAGAAGATATTGCCCTATCATTATCGCTGTCATCAGCTGCGAGGGCATAAATGAATATATGCTTGTGTAAAATTGTCCCACAGCAAGCTGTATATAGCTTATCAGAATGAATACCGCCGACAACATCAAGAAATGAGGCTGTAATAAATAAATGCAACCGTCCCAAATCCTAATATCCCTACGCCGCCAGCCTTCAACCAACATCTTTGGAATGAATCGGTGAGCCACATCAAATTGACCTTGAGCCCAGCGTTTTCTTTGTGTCCAGGATTGCTTGAAAGTCAGCGGCTTTTCGTCGTAGACAATAGCATCATGTGCCCAAGTAGTCTTGATTCCCTCCGCGAGGGACTTCATGGTAAATTCCATATCTTCAGTCAAACAGGTAGCACGCCAGCCATATTTTTTGAGAATATCAATCGTTATGCACATACCCGTACCGCCGAGGACTGCCGAGAGACCAATATTAGTTTTGGCGAGATGTGAGACATGATCAATAACCCAGAAGGCGATTGCGAATGTGCCGGAAACCCAAGTATCATAAGGATTCTTAGCATCAAGGAAACCCTGAATAATTCTATCGCCCTTCATCAAACGATTATTCATCTCCATGAGGAATTGAGGGTGAACGAGGTTATCAGCATCGAAGATTGCTACCGCATCGTAAACAGTGCCGGATTTTTCCATCTCAAAGAGTCTGTCAAACATCCATTCAAGCGCATAGCCTTTGCTCTTCTTCTCA
>CAJODU010000137.1 GCA_905233325.1 uncultured Selenomonadaceae bacterium | reverse complement strand
GAGGTCATCACGAGGATCAGCAATCTGCTCCAAGTGCCGGTTGAGGACATTAAGAGCAAGATTGATGCTCATATCGGTTTTGATCCAATCAGAATAAAATCTGATGTGACGCCGGATATTGTGACGATTATTGAAGAGCAGAAGAACAACTACCCTGGCGTTGTGATTGAAATTCAGCCAATTAGGAATTATATTTTGAAGCAGGAAGCGGCTCATACTTTCGGCTATGTCAGTGAGATTTCTGATGCCGAGCTTGAGACCAAGAAAAAGGAAGGCTATAAGTCCGGCGACATTATAGGGAAGTTCGGGCTTGAGAAAATATACGACAAAGCGATCCGCGGAGAGAATGGCGGCGAGCAGGTTGAAGTTGACGTATCAGGTGCTCCCGTGCAGATTCTCGGCAAGAAAGACCCTGTCCCCGGGGCGGATTTAATCCTTACAATCGACAGAGATTTACAAGTCGCGGCAGAGGCAGCGGTTGATGCTCAACTTGCGGCTATCCACGCCAATGCGGCAGCGGCGGTGGTATTGAATCCTCAAAATGGTGAGATTTTAGCACTCGTCAGCAGACCTGCCTTTGATCCCAATCTCTTCGCCCACGGTATCAGCACTAAGGACTGGAACGCAATCAACAACAACCCCTACCACCCTATGGACGACAAGGCAATCACCGGCGAATATCCACCCGGATCGACTTTCAAAATTGTCACCGGCACCGCAGCTCTAGCCTCCGGCAGAGTTACGCCGGAGGAGCAGATATTTGACAGCGGTCAGCACTGGTTGATTCCGAAAGGTAATGCCAGCGGTGAGGCTCTCGGTTGGCTGAACTTCCGCGCGGCGTTGGCTCATTCTGATAATGTTTACTTCTACGAGATGGGCAATCGTCTTGGCGTTGACTTGCTTGGTCATTATTCAAGAATGTTCGGACTTGGGCAGAAGACCGGCATTGATCTGCCCTATGAATCTGAAGGTATGGTTGCCAGCAAGGAATTGAAGATGAAACTTTACAACGAAGAGTGGTATCTGTCAGAGACTTTCGATGCGGCAATAGGGCAGGGTTTTAACCTCGTGACACCTCTGCAGGCGGCAATGGTGATGGGTGAGATCGCGGCAAATGGAAAGAGGTATAAACCTCACGTTGTCTGGAAGATGGTCACGCAGAATGGCGAACTTATTAAAGAATTTCAGCCGGAGCTGCTATCTCAACTTGATGTGCCGGAATGGGTGATTCAACTTGTACAATCCAGCTTGCATGATGTCACGAAGTACGGAACGGCGGCAAGTAACTTCTCAGGCTTTCCTTACGATATTGCCGGAAAGACAGGAACGGCAGAGAACTCCCAGGGACGCGACCACGGTTGGTTTGTCGGCTATGCTCCTTTTGACAATCCTCAAATCAGTGTAGCCGTTATCGTTGAGCAGGGCGGCTTTGGTGCTGTGAGTGCTGTGCCTATCGGCAGGAAGATAATGGAGGCTTACTTTGCCCTCTACCAGAAACGGGCACAGGAATGGGCGGCATATTTAGCCTCACAACAAGCATCACAAGCTCAACAGCCTCAACAACCTCAGCAGCCTCAATCCACTCAACCAACTCAACAATCTCAATGAGATTAAGCCTACAAATTGCATACAAATATTTGCTCACCGCAGAAATATGAAAAAAATATGTAAAAAATTTTCTAAAAGACTGTACAAATGCAAATCGTTTAGGTATAATATGTAAAAAACCTGAAAGCGGTGAAAAAAATGGAGGACATCGTTAAAATCAAAGGAATGAAGGCGGGGCTTATACTTTCATTCACAAGAGGTGCGAAGTTCGACGAAATAAGAGCAAATATCCAAAATAAACTGGAATCCGGCAACAGTTTCTTCATTCGCGGCACGACAGCCTATGTGTCAAAGGACACTTTGCCTACAGATCAGATTGAAGTGCTGCGAAAAATGTTCCATCAACACGGAATGCTCTTCAGGACGGAACTTCCAAAAATCAAAGTAGAAAATCCAAAGACAGAACCAATAAAAAAATTGCCGCCGGAAGAGGATCCTCAGCAGATGATCGTCATAAACAAGACCCTGCGCGGCGGGCAGGAAGTCAGAACTAAAAGCTCTGTCTTGATCTGCGGGAATGTCAACCCCGGGGCGCAAGTGATTGCAGGAGGCAGCATTGATGTAAGGGGAACTTGCCGCGGAATGGTGCATGCCGGTGCTTTTGGTAATACCAAGGCCTTCATCGTGGCAGATCAACTGATTCCTATGCAGATCAGAATAGCTGACATGATAGCCAGGTCGCCGGACAAAATGGAAAAATCCGAAACGCCGGAAAGGGCCTCTATCAAGAATGGACATATTGTCATAGAGCCCATTACCAGATAATGCAGAATTAGAGGGGAAGTTAAATAGATGAGTGTGAGAATTGTTATTACAAGCGGCAAGGGCGGTGTTGGCAAGACTACAACCACTGCAAGTATCGGTGTCGGTCTTGCCCAGCGCGGCTATAAGGTTGTCGCCATGGATATTGACACGGGTCTGAGAAATCTTGATTTGCTGCTCGGTCTTGAGAATAGGATTATGTACGATCTCGTTGATGTGACGCGAGATAACGATCCCATACCATACAAAAAGGCGTTGGTACGCCATAGGAAGTATGAGACGCTGTTCCTGCTGCCGACTTCACAAGTCCAAAATAAGGATGCTATCAAGCCGGACAAAGTCGAAAAACTTTGCAATGAGATGGACAAAGAATTTGATTATATTCTTCTGGATTCACCGGCAGGTATTGAGGAAGGATTCAAAACTGCCATAAAGCCGGCACAGCGTGCCATTATCGTCACCACGCCGGAGATCACTGCTGTCCGTGACGCTGATAAGGTTATCGGTGAGCTGGGACGTGAGGGTATTGATGATATAAAGCTGATTGTTACGCGTCTCAGACCTAAGATGATCGAGGAAGGCGATATGTTCGATATGCGCGACATCAACGACCTTCTTGCCATTGAATGTATCGGGCAAATACCTGAAGATGAAGCCGTTATCAAGGCGACAAACAGAGGCGAGCCGGTTATCACAATGGAAGATTCAATGGCAGGCAAGGCATACAAAAATGTTATCGGGCGTCTTTTTGGTGAGCAGATACCATTCTACAAGCCACCGAAAGACAGTTTCTTTACAAGGCTCAAAAAACTCTTCGGTATGCTTTGATAGGAGCGTGATAATATGTTGGAAGCACTTATGAAGATTTTTGGCAAAAGTGAAAAACCGTCCGGAAAGATTGCCAAGGACAGGTTGAGGGTGGTGCTGATACATGACCGTGCCTCCGTTTCGCCGGAATTGATGGAGCGTCTCAAAAACGATATTATCCAAGTTATCTCTCATTATATGGACGTGAAAACAAACGGTATAGAGATTTCACTGGCGAATGATGATGATTCTGTAGCATTGGTCGCTAATATTCCGGTAAAATCAATGAGACATGGAAATTAAAAATAAACAGAGCCTGATCTTTAAAGCAAAGACAGGCTCTTTTCTATTGCTGCTCAGAAGTTATGCACGGTGTCGATTCTGAGTACATCGCCTTCATTGATGAAGAGCGGCACTCTGACAACAAAGCCGGTCTCAAGCGTTGCATTTTTAGATGCACCGGTGGCGGTATTGCCCTTGACGGCAGGTTCACATTCAACGACTTTAAGCTCAACGGAA
This sequence comes from uncultured Selenomonadaceae bacterium, assembly GCA_905233325.1. Classification (GTDB taxonomy): domain Bacteria; phylum Bacillota; class Negativicutes; order Selenomonadales; family Selenomonadaceae; genus Quinella. Next base: position 306 of record CAJODU010000137.1, on the reverse strand, counting down.
TTTGGCAAAGTTACGCCGATAATGCGATCTTTGAAAGTCTGCAGGTTGACTTCCATATTCTCCATCAAGTAGTTGAGAGCGTCGCCGAGCTGTTCTTTGGTGAGTTCGGTCTGCTCATAAGTTTCGGTGTCCATGAAAGTGTACATACCGTCAGTCTCGTAGAGATACTGCATTTTGCGGGTATCGAGGCGTGCGGGCGGCATTTTTTCGTTAGGGTTGAAAGTGCGCTCAACTACAGCCCCTGTCTCAACATTTTTGATCTTCGTGCGAACAAAAGCCGCGCCCTTACCGGGTTTAACGTGTTGA
>CAJODU010000136.1 GCA_905233325.1 uncultured Selenomonadaceae bacterium | reverse complement strand
GCGAAACAGGCGGGTATCAAGACTCTTGTCATTCCAAAAGAGAATGATAAAGACATTCCGCAGGATCACTTAGGGCTTGAGATACATCAAGTTGCTACTGCTGAAGAGGCTTTTGAGTGGATTTTTGAGGATTTTCCTGCTGATTCCTTGAAGGCTGCTACTGATTTTGAGATTGCCTCTCTTTCACAAGCTGACAATGATAATCAATTCAAGCCTTGGTTGATTATCGACAGCAAAAATTAAAATACATTGATGAGTCTGTGAGTTTGAGGTATTACCCTGACATTGTTGAGATATTTCAGTGCCAGTGCCTGAAAGTTCAATAATTCACTCGGAGCGGCGGCACTAACCTCATTGAAGGGCGTCACAGGCTGCAGGATTAATAAAATATCTTTCGATATGGCGGCTATCATTTGCACTGCCTTCAAAAATTCTTCTGTCGTTGTCTCCGCCGAGATGACGATTTTCGTGTATACATCTTTCGTCTTTGCAATTTCCAAAAAACGGCGGTGATTTTCAAGTAAGTCCGTCCCGACAACGCTGGGGAGCTTTATGTCCATACTGATTATATCAATATTCTTAATAATTCTTTCCAGCTCGTTAAAGAGGGTGCCGTTGGTCTCCAAGAAGATTTTGGCATTGACACGCTCGGCAACGGCTTGGATAAAGTCACAATGAAGCATAGGCTCCCCCCCTGTGAAACTGATGGAATGGGTCGGAACCTCGTTAATCATAGCCTGAGCGGCGGCGGCGACTTTATCGGCGGTGATGGGATTTTGTATCCTGTAAAATTTCATTGAACCCGCCGAAGTCTCAAAGTTGCAGTATTTCTGTTTTCTGATTTTGGTATCACAATAAGCGCAGCGCAGGTTACAGCCCGTCAGTCTCACGAAGACTTGACGATAGCCGACATATTTGCCCTCGCCCTGCACTGATGAAAATATCTCTATCAAATTCGCATCAATCATATTTCAAAAACACCCTAGTCTTTAGTATATGTCACGCAGGAGCGCGGCGACTCGTAAACTCTGACAGCTTTTACCTGTGCCGCCGTATCTGCAAAAATATCCGACGCCGACAGCGTCTCAAAAATGTATTGGGCAAGATTTTCGGCAGTCGGATTTTTTTTTGGAGAGTTTTTTTCAGAAAAGAGAGGCAATTCATTCAAGTATCTGTGATCCAACTCATCAAGCACTTTGTTAAGCTCTGCCTTGAGGATTTTGAAATCTATCAACATTCCAAGCTCATCAAGCTCACGACCCTCAACGACAGCCTCAACTGACCAGTTATGCCCGTGCAGACGCTGACACTTGCCGTTGTAGCCGTCAATACGGTGTGCCGCCTCGAACTCCGCCCTAACAGTCAATTCAAACAAATAATCACCCCACATACAATATCTGCCATTTTAGCAAATATTTGCAGCCACGTCAATCGACAACTTTTTCAGATTGACACTCAGGCCGCAAACCGTCAGATAAACGTCATCAGCGGCGGCAGCAACCATCTGATTGGCAATTCCGGCACAATCTCTGAACACTCTGGCGAGCTTATTTTCGGGGACAATGCCACAACCGACCTCATTTGTGACAATGATAATCGTGCCGCTGATTTTTTTTGCGGCGTCAAGCAGCTTGTTGACAAGGTTTTTAAGCTCAATGTTGATGTTGTCGAGGTCGTCGAGGGATTCGTAAGCACAGAGAAAGTTACTGATGTAAATCGTCATACAGTCAAAGAGAATCACGTCGGCGGTCTTATCGGCGTCCTCTATTGCCTTTTCAGCTTCAAAGGGAGACTCAAATGTCACCCAGGTGTCATCTCGCCTGGATTGGTGGATTTTGACGCGGTTTGCCATTTCTTCGTCAAATATCTGCGCCGTTGCAATGTAGGCCTTCTTGCCCTCTGTCAGGCTTGCGGCTAACTTTTCGGCGAATGTACTCTTGCCGCTCCTTGCCCCCCCTGTTATCAATATTATTTTACTCATCAATCCACCACTTGAAAATATTGCGAACATCAATAATTAAATCATCAAATACAGATACCTTGATCTCGAATTTAGTTTCTGCACGCTCCTTATCGGTGAGACGTTCCCATTCGGTTGTATTAAAGACTTTATAAACTTCATCAAGTTCAAAGACGCCACTTATCAAATAGTAAACCTCTATGCTCTTTGCCCAGGGATTGACAATCCAGTATTCTTTGACGCCATATTTGGCATAAGCCTTTTTCTTGAGACCTATGTCCTTTTTCATTGTGGATTTGGAGAGAACCTCAACTATCAAGTCAGGTGTGCCAATGATTGCCTTATTCCAATCGATAATCTTGGGATTGCAGACGATGCTCAAATCCGGCTTGAAGTGATCGTTATCGGACAAGTAGACGTCTGTATTATCGCCGAAGACAAAGGCATTTATGTCATTAGTATATATGTAATTATTGAAAAACATTCCCAAAATGCTGATAATAGTTCCGTGCGTGGGACTTGGGGCAGGTGCCATAAACTTCACTCCTTCGATAATCTCAAAATCTTCTTCGTATTGATAATCATAGGCTAAGTTGTCCATTGTTACCCCTCCTGTGGTAGTTTTGACAGTTCTCGATGAAAGCCTTAGCGGCGGCGGGACAGCCGACAAAGTGAATGTGGAGATAGGAGGCAAGGATATTATCCCTCACATAACCGGCGAGGTAATGGAGATTGTTGCTTATTTTGACGCAGTTGAAGGCACTTTGCCTGTTGTTGTTGATTTCGCTTGAGAAGTGAAACTCGTGAGCGTGAATGATCCTCCCCGTCTTGCCGAGTATACAATCAGTCGTCAACTCAGCCTCCACATAGCCGACCGTCTGCAGGTGAGTGTTCATAGTGGCGGCATTATCTATGATTCCCGCAAGTTTGTGAGCCCTGCCCTCAAAATCAATCAGTTCATTCATAAGATACATATAGCCGCCACATTCGGCAAATATCGGCATACCGGCGGCAGCGGCACATCTGACAGATTCAAGCATTGAAGTATTGGCAGCGAGTCGGGCAGCGAACATTTCGGGAAAGCCCCCCCCTATGATAAGGCCGTCAACCGTGGGCAGATCCTCATCATGCAGGGGACTGAAAGGCACAATCTCAGCACCTAAGCCCTCCAGTACTTCCAAGGCGGCAGGATAGTAGAAGTTGAAGGCCTCGTCCGCGGCAACGCCTATCTTGACTGTAGATTCAGCTTTCTGGGTGATTGAAGGAGCGGGGGCGTTGCGAGCCGTGCAAGTTCCGGCAATGGCAAGTAATTCCTCAATGTTGATTTGAGCCTTCACGGCGCGGCTGATATTTTTGATTAAGGCTTGGGATTCATTCTCGGCGGTCGGCAGAAGTCCCAGGTGGCGTTCAGGTGTTATGAGGTTACTGTCGCGCTTGACGGCACCCAGACACTTGATACCAACCTCATTGAGAGCCGATTCAATGATATTCTTGTGATTGTCGGAGCCGATTCTGTTGAGGAGAACACCGGCGAGATTCAGATTTTTATCATATTCGCGAAAACCCAGAGCGACGGCCGCCGCCGAAGTCCCCATACTCTTGGCGTCGATGACGAGGACAACGGGAGCCTTGAGGAGCTTGGCAATCTCCGCCGTAGAGCTGACCCCTCCTCTGCCGCCGTCGTAAAGTCCCATAACGCCCTCAATGATTGCAATATCAGCGTCCTGCGAGGTATGGGCAAATATCTCCTT